>JBOGXT010000553.1:0-6013 GCA_050694635.1 Thermoleophilaceae bacterium | reverse complement strand
CCCAGGCGGCGATCGCGACCGAGCTCGCGGCCGCGTACCGGGCCGCCCGGAAGTCGATCGCGCGGGCGCCCGGGCGTATCACCTTCGGAGCCGACCTACGCGAGCGGCTGGCCCAGGCGGAGCGCTCCTACCGAGAGCTCGCAAGGGCGGCGCGCGGGGGCAGCTCGGGAGCCTGGCAGGCAGCCAGCAGCGAGACCCTCGACCGCGAGCGCGACCTCGAGCTCCTGCTGCGCGTCAACCGGTGGATCTGAGCTCGGCGCGGGGCTTGGGCCGCTTGCTCAGCCAGCGGACGGCCGAGTTGACGAGACGATCCGCGCCGTCTATCGCCCTGCGGGCCTCGTCCTCAGAGGCCGGCATTAGCGCGTAGTCCACGTCGTTGCGGTCCTCGTAGAGCTTGCGCAGGGTCCGGGCGCCAGCCTGGTCGACACCCTGCTCTCCCACGGCGCGGCGGCCGAACGCCGAGATCACCGCTGTCTCGGTGGCGTAGGTCTCGCCCAGCGCAAGCAGCGTCGCCGTCGCGGCATGGAAGCCGGCGCTGTAGGAGCGTGAGACCGCCTGCGAGGGCAGCCCCGCCCTGAGCAGCGCCCGGGCGGCACGAAGCTCCTCGCGAGCCCGTTCGATCGGGGCCACCCAGTCGGTCACGGGATCGTGACGCCCTCGGCCTTGGCTCGAGCGATCAGCGGGGTGGCGTTCGCCGCGACGTCGGCGGGAGTGACGGGAAGCACAGTGATCACGGTCTCGTGCCTGGCCGAGTAGCGCCACACGATCCTGTCCATGCGGCGTTTCTCCTGCCAGGGGTCGGCGATCCGGGTCAGGGTCACGAGCAGCTCGATTGGCGAGTCCGCGCGCGCGTCTCCCCGTGCCCAAGGACCGAACATGACGAGCTCTTCCAGCGCGTTCCGGTACAGCCGGCGAAGGTCGCGCGCCAGGCGGATCGCGATGCCGTGAGCGTCCACCAGGGCCGGTAGGTCGTCCGGGCCCGGCTCCGGGGTCCGGTCGAGCGCCGCTTCGGCCGAGGCCCGCTCTACGAGGCGATGCTCGAGCAGCCAGCGGATCGCACGCCGTTCGCTGCGCGCATCGTGAAACGCAAACCACGCCCGCCGCAGCTCCGGATAGTCGAGCAGCGTGTCCTTGAAGCGCCGGAACGCCCCCCGTCCGGTCATCGCCTGCTGAAGCATGTGGCGCGCGCGCGGGTCGCGCACCCGCTTGACGAAGTCCCTCATGTCCTCGTAGGCGATCGCCGAGGGCAGCGGCTGGATGAGAATCTGCGCGTCCGTGGCGGGCTCGTCCGCGGCCTGCTCGCCGAGCGTGGACCTGAACCGCGGAGCGACGTCGCCGGTCTCCGGGTCGAGCCACCAACGGTGATCGCGGGAGTGGTCCTCGAGCGCGAGCGCGAGATCCGCCAGGTTGGCCAGCTCAGGGTCGAGCATCAAGGGGTCCTCTTACGCCCAACGAGGCCATCCTAGCCCGTGCCGGGCCGGGGGGTCGGAGGGAATTGGAACGATTCCGGCAGGCGGCCCTCCTCGGCCAGCTTCTCCAGGTGGGAGGCCAGCGACAGGGCCGCGAACTCGCGCAGCTCGGGCGGCGCGTCCGACCACGCGCTGTCCAGCAGCTCGTCGCGCGAGCGCAGGCCCGCCTCGAGCGCCTCCACCAGCAGGCGCTCCCGCGCGAGCCGGTGCGACACGTACTCGTCGAGCTTCGCGGCGGGGTCCCAGACGTAAGGGCCGTGCCCCGGGCAGAGCACCTCGAGCTCGAGGCCGCGCAGGCGCCGCAGCGAGTCGAGGTAGGCAGACAGCGAGCCCTCGCCCGGCGCGATGAACACGCTGCCGCTGCCCAGCACCGTGTCGCCCGTGAAGCAGAGCCCGCCGGCGACCAGGCAGACGCTGTCGGGCGAGTGGCCCGGCGTGGCAAGCGCCCGAAAGGGCCCGACCGTCTCGCCCTCTCCGGGCAAGGTCACCGGCGCGCCGAGCTCCGCCGCGCCCTCGGCGTGGTCGGCATGGCCGTGCGTCAGGACCACGCCCTCGATCCCGTCGACCGCGGCGTGGCGCACCGCGTCCAGATGACCGCGGTCGCCGGGCCCGGGATCGACGACCCAGGTACCCACGACGTACGTGTTCGTGCCGTCCAGCGTGAGCGCCGATGGGTTCGGCGCGCGCACGCGCACGACGCCGGCCGGGTCGCGGTCGCGATCGTCCACGCACGCGTTTCTACCGGAGTAAGCTCACTTCGGTTGGGCTCGCACACCCATACGGCGGGACTTCGTAACGAGCGGGGCACGTTCCTCGCTGCGCTGGTGGCGGTCTGCGTCGTCGCCGCGGTCGACCTCGCCATCCAGGCCGACGCCATCCTGGTCGAGCTGCTCGTGGTCGGCCCGGTAATCGCGGCGTTCGGGGCGACCCCGCGTGACACGGCCATCGTGGCGGCGATCGCCTTCCTGGCGTCGATTCCGCTCGGCCTGGCGGGCGACGCCTTCGGCTCCGCCGAGCACCTGATCGGAGTGGCCGCCGTGGGGATCGTCGGTGCGCTCGCGACGGGCGTGGCCCGGCTGCGCTCCACCCGCGAGCTGGACGCCGCCCGGCTCACAGTGCAGTACGGCGTGGCCCGCGTGCTTGCCGAGGCCAAGTCACTCGAGGCCGCCGTGCCCGACCTGCTCGAGGCCATCGGCGCCCCGCTCGGCTGGTTGACCGGCAACCTGTGGGAGCGGCGCGGCGGCCTCCTGCACTTGGTCGGCTCCTGGACGGCGTCGGGCGTCGAGCTCCCCCACTTCGAGGAGGCCACCCGGCGGCTCGACCCCGAGAACGAGCTGGCACTGCCAGCGCGCGTCTGGAAGACCGGCCGGCAGAGCTGGGTCGCCGACTACTCGGCCGACCCCAGCTACCCGCGTGCGGAGGCGGCGGGCCGAGACGGGTTGCGCGGCGGCACGGCCTTCCCGGTGCGCATCGGCAGCGAGTGCGTCGCGGTGATCGAGTTCTTCGCGCGCGACCTGCGCGAGCCGGATCCGGACCTGATCGCGCTCACCGACACTATCGGCACGCTGATCGGCGAGTTCATCGAGAGCCTTCGCAGCGCCGAGGCGGTCCGCCTCAGCGAGGCGCGCAAGAGCGCAGTCTTCGCCTCGTCGCTCGACGCCGTGATCACCATCGACCACGAGGGACACGTGGTCGAGTTCAACCCGGCGGCCGAGCAGACCTTCGGGCGCAGGGCCGAGGATGCGATCGGCTCCGAGCTGGCGAAGCTGATCGTCCCGCCGGCCCTGCGCGATCGCCACAGGGCCGCCCTGCGGCGCTGCGTCGAGACCGGCGAGTCGAACTTACTCGGCCAGCGGGTCGAGCTCACGGGCATGCGCGCCGACGGCAGCGTGTTCCCGGTCGAGCTCGCGATCGACCGGATCGCAGGCTCGGAGCCGCCAACGTTCACGGGCACGGTGCGCGACATCACCGCCCGCCGCCGCGCCGAGCAGGAGCGCGAGGAGCTGCTGCACCTCGAGCAGCTGGCCCGCGTCGACGCCACCCAGGCGCGCGACCAGCTCGAGGCGATCCTGCGCGGCGTGGCCGACGCGGTCACCGCGCAGGCACCCGACGGCCGCCTCCTGTTCGCGAACGACGCGGCGGTCGAGCTGCTCGGCTACGAGTCGAGCGAGGCACTGCTGTCGGCGCCGATCGCGGAGATCATGGACCGGTTCGACGTGCTCGACGAGGCCGGCCGCCCGTTTCCGGTCGAGCAGCTGCCCGGGCGCCGGGCGCTCGCCAACGGCGAGGGCGGCGAGGTGGTCGTGCGCTTCCGCGTGCATTCCACCGGCGAGGAGCGCTGGTCCGCCGTCAAGGCGACGCCCATCCTCGACCGCCAGGGCGCGGTCACGATGGCAATCAACGTCATCGAGGACATCACCGACCACAAGCGCGCCGAGCTGGCGCAGCGTTTCCTCTCGGAGAGCAGCGCCGTGCTGGGGTCGTCGCTGGACACGTCACAGGTGCTCAGCCACGTGGCGTCGCTGGCCGTGCCCGAGGTGGCGGACTGGTGCGCCGTCGACATGATCGCCGACGGCACGATCGCCCGCGTGGCCCTCGCCCACCAGGACCCGACCATGATCGAGATGGCCGAGGAGCTGCGCCGCCGCTACCCGCCCGACCCGCGCGCGGCGACCGGCGTGCCGGCGGTGGTGCGCAGCGGACGGTCGGAGCTCTACCCCGAGATCACCGACGAGCTGCTCCGCTCCGCCATCGAGGACGACGAGCAGTACCGGCTGATCAAGGAGATCGGCATGCGCTCGGCGATGATCGTGCCGATGGTGGCGCGCGCTCGCAGCGTCGGCGCCCTGTCCTTCGTCAGCGGGCCCTCAGGCCGGCGCTTCGACGGCATGGACCTCGAGCTCGCCGAGGAGCTGGCGCGGCGCTGCGCGACGGCGATCGACAACGCGCGGCTCTTCACCGAGCGCGCCTACATCGCCCGAACGCTGCAGCAGAGCCTGCTGCCGTCCGAGCTGCCCGACATCCCGGGCATCGAGGCCGCCGCGCGCTTCCGCCCCACCGGCGAGGGCAACGAGGTCGGGGGCGACTTCTATGACCTGTTCGAGACCGGCGGGCGCGGCTGGACGGTCGTGATGGGGGACGTCTGCGGCAAGGGCCCGGACGCCGCGGCGGTCACCGCGCTGGCCCGCTACACGCTGCGGGCGGCGGCCATGCGCGAGCGGCTGCCGAGCCGCAGCCTGAGGCTGCTCAACGAGGCGCTGCTGCGCCAGCGTGAGGACCGCCGCTTCTGCACCGTCGCCTACGCCTACCTCGAGGCGCACGAGGGCGGCGTCCGCATCGGCGTGGCCAGCGGCGGGCATCCGCTGCCGATGCTGGTGCGCTCGAACGGCACGGTCGAGCTCGTCGGCGAGCCGGGCACGCTGCTGGGCGTCCTGCCCGACCCCAACCTCGAGGACCGCTCGCTGGCGCTCTCGCCAGGCGACGCCCTGGTCTTCTACACGGACGGCGTGATCGAGGGCCGCGGCGCGAAGGTGCTGCTCGACGAGGACGGCCTCCGGGAGCTGCTGGCCGGGTGCGCCGGGGCCGGAGCCGACGCGATCGCGGCCCGTGTCGAGGACGCGGCCGTGGCCGCGCAGGACGGCAGCCCGCGCGACGACATCGCGGTGCTCGTACTCCGGGTGGCTAGCTGACGCACCCGTTAGATGTTGGGCTCTCAACGGCAACGGGTACATCAGGGGCAGGTTGGTCCAGACCGAGAAACGTGTGGAGGACGGGCTCAACCTCCGCCTTGCTAGAGGGCCGGACGCGGCGGCGAACGCGCGCCGGGGTCTCGCCAGGCTCCGCGGCGACCTCGACCCGCCGCTGATGGAGACGCTGCGCCTGCTGATCACCGAGCTCGTGACCAACAGCGTCAGGCACACGAGCGCGGAGACGATCCTTCTCAGGGTGCTGGTCCGCAGCTCCGCCGTCTGGACCGAGGTGACCGACGGAGGGCCGGGATTCGACGCGGGCGCCACCGGGGCGGCGGACGGGGACCGCACCGGCTGGGGCCTGTTCCTGGTCGAGCGCCTCGCCGAGCGCTGGGGCGTGAGCCAGAACGGCGACGGCACCAAGGTCTGGTTCGAGCTGCGCCGGAGCTAGGCCGCCTGCCCGAGCAGCGCGCGGAAGCGCTGCGCCGCGGTGGGGGCGTCGTCGCCGCGGTTGTTGTTGAAGGCCACGTGCACCTCGGCGGCCCGCTCGGCCAGGCCCTGCGCCCGGTCGGCGATCTCCTCGAGCTCCTTGTCGTCGTAGCGCCAGGCGAAGCGCTCCGCCACCGACTTGCCGCGCAGGTATCCCTCGGTGTTGCGCCCGTGCAGGCGCATGTACGCGAGGTCGTCGCGCGTGACCGCGTCGAGGTCCGAGGGCATGATCGAGAAGTGCTCGTCGCGCGGCGCGTCGACGCACACGAACGCCACCTCGTGCTCGGAGAACCAGGCCAGCGTCTGCTCGCGGCGCTTGTCGAGGACCCAGTTGCGGTTGCGCAGCTCGACCGCCACGCGGTGGGG
>JBOGXT010000552.1:0-4916 GCA_050694635.1 Thermoleophilaceae bacterium | reverse complement strand
GTCCGTGACCGGCGCGGTGGTCGCGCCCGCCGACGCCGCGTACGACGCGGCGCGCCGCTGCTTCAACGCCCTGGTCGACCGCCGGCCGGCGGCGATCGTGCGTTGCCTCGACGATCGCGACGTGGCGACCGCGTTCGCCTTCGCTCGTGCGCACGCGCTCGAGGTGGCGGTGCGCGGGGGCGGGCACAATCCCGCCGGACACTGCGTCCTCGACGGGGGACTCGTGATCGATCTCTCGCTGATGCGCAGGGTCGAAGTGAACGCCGGCGCGCGGATCGCCCGCGCGGAGGGCGGCGCGACGTGGCTCGACTTCGACTCGGCGACCCAGGCCTTCGGTCTCGTCACGCCGGGAGGCGTGGTCGGCTCGACGGGCGTGGCCGGGCTCACGTTCGGCGGCGGGATCGGCCACCTGACCGCGCAGCACGGGCTGACGTGCGACAACCTCGTGGGCGCCGAGCTCGTCACCCCCGACGGGACCGTGGTGCGCGCGGGGTCGGACGAGAACGCCGGGCTGCTCTGGGCGCTGTGTGGCGGAGGCGGCAACTTCGGCGTCGCGACACGGCTGGAGTTCCAGCTGCATCCGCTCGAACGTGTCGTCGGCGGTCGCCTCGTGTACGCCGGGAAAGGCGTCTCGGAGGCTCTTCGCCGCTTTCGCGACGTTGCCGCTCGTGGCCGGCGCGACCTCAGCTGCGGCGCGATGCTCGCGATGGACGACTCGCTGGAGCCGATCCTCATCCTCTCGCCCAGCTACACGGGCGACGACGATCCCGAGGAGCTGCGCGCGCTGCGCGCCGCCCCGGGGCTGGTCGACGACGGCGTGCGGGCGCACTCGTTCATCGCCCAGCAGCATCTGTTCAACCCGCCGTATGGGGAGGAGCGCAACTACTGGAAGAGCACCTTCGTGCGCGAGCTGCCGGACGAGGTTCTCGACGAGCTGCTGGGACGCATGGTCGCGCTTGGGCGGCCGCCCGGGCAGGTGCTGTTCGAGTCCCTGCACGGCGCGGCCAAGGACGCCGAGAACGGCGCCGTCGGCTTTCGCCAGGCCGCATTCAACCTCAGCGCGATGGCGATCTGGCAGGACGGCGCCCTCGACGAGCAGTACATCGCGTGGGCGCGTGAGACGGCCGCGGCGTTGGAGCCGTGGTCAGTCGGCGGCGGCTACGTCAACTACATGCAGGCGGACGAGCCGATCGAGCGCGTGCGCGCCGCCTTTGGCGACGAGGCGTTCGGGCGCCTCCAGACGCTGAAGAGCCGCTACGACCCCGGCAACGTCCTGCGCCGCAACCAGAACATCCCGCCCTCGGGGGTGACGGCATGAGCCCGAGCAACGTGATCTCGGCGGACGGCACCGCACCAGCCGCTCGAAGGCCGCCGCGTCGCGCCGGATCAATCGCTCAGCTCGCCCTCCACCTGCTCCACCAGCCGCAGGTGCAGGTCGAGTAGGTCGCGTAGGAAGCCCGCGACCAGGAGCATGTACTTGCGCCGGTGGGGCAGATCCTCCGTGCGCGCCTCCACCTCCGCCACCCGCTCCCGCAGGTCGGCGATGTCCTCCCGGAGCGTGGCCATGCTCTCGCGCGTGACACGCTCGCCCACGAGGTCGGCGATCAGCAGCCGCAGCAGCGGGTCGCTCTTCAACGGCGTGAAGGTGACGGGCGTGCGCGCGTACTCGCACAGGGCGTCCAGCCCCTTCTCGGTGAGCGTGTACACGGTGCGCTCCCGTGTCTTGCCCGGCTCCTTGCGTGCCTCCAGGTAGCCGAGCTTGGCCAGGCGCTTGGGCTCCACGTAGTACTGGCTCTCGCCGGCCCAGTCGAGGATGCGGCCGCGCTGAGCCATCCGCAGCAGGTCGTGGGCCCCGGCGCCCTGGTGACCGACCAGGCCGAGGATCTCGTAGGAGAACAGGCTCAACTCAGCACTTGACAGGGTCGTCGACATCGGATGTGGCACGGGCGTCTTCCTCGGCATGGCCGCCGAGCGCGGCGCGGAGCCGTTCGGCATCGACGCGTCGGCGGCGCTGCTCGAGCTGGCCCGGAGGCGCGTGCCCGATGCCGACCTGCGCGTCGGCGACATGCAGCTGCTCCCCTACGACGACGACAGCTTCGACCTCGTCACCGGCTTCACGTCGTTCTTCTTCGCGGCCGACCTGGTGGCGGCGCTGCGCGAGGCGGGCCGTGTGGCAAGGCCCGGCGCGCCGGTCGTGATGCAGGTCTGGGGACCGCCGGAGCGCTGCGACCTCGAGGCGATGAAGGTGGTGGTGCGGCCCTTCATGCCGAGTGCTCCGCCCGATGCGCCGGCGCCTCCGCCGCTCTGGAGGCCCGGGGTCCTCGAGGAGATCGCCGCCGAGGCCGGGCTGAGCCCCAGCCTCGCATTCGACTTCGGCTTCGGCTACGAGTATCCCGACGAGCAGACGCTGGGCCGGCTGCTGGTGGCGCCCGCCGGGATCGCCAGGCTCGTCGGCCCCGAGCGGGAGGAGGCCGTCCGCGCCCAGATCGTCGACGCGATGGCGCCGTATCGCACGGCGCAGGGCGGCTACCGGCTGCACAACGAGTTCCGCTTCCTGGTGGCCGCCGCGGGATGAGCGCGCGTCAAGCTTGGGGGCTATTCTCCCGGCGCGGGTCGTGCGACATTAGAAGCGATGCGCACCGTCCTCGCCGTCATGCTCGGGTGCTCCCTGGTCCCGCTCGGCGCCGCTCCGGCGCGCGCCGCTTGGAACTTCGAGCTGGGCATCGGCGAGCAGCAGGCGTTCATGTTCTCCGACCCCCGCTTCGCGACGCTCGGACTCGAGCTCGTGCGGGTGGTCGCCCCTTACGACGTCGTCTGCCGTGCGAGCAAGAACCTGCACTACCTCGACGTCTGGCTGGCGGCCGCGGCGCACGCGGGCACACGGCCGCTCGTCGCGTTCACCTTCAGCTGGCGCAAGGCGCTGCGTTGGAAGCTGCCTTCCTACCGCAGGTACCTGCGCTGCTTCCGCGCCTTCCGCGCCCGCTACCCGCATGTCTACGAGTTCAACGCCTGGAACGAGGTCAACCACTCCTCGCAGCCCACCTTCCGCCACCCCAGGAAGGCGGCCGGCTTCTACAACGCGGTCCGCCGCGCCTGTCCGCGTTGCACGGTCCCCGCCGGCGACCTGCTCGACTGGAGCCTCCTGGGCGGCTGGCTCGAGCGCTACCGCCCACACCTGCGCGGGCGGCCGCGCCTGTGGTCGATCCACAACTACCTGGACGTCAACCGGCCGCGGCCGTGGCGCCAGTCGGGCACCTTCAAGCTCCTGCGCCGCACCCGCGGCAAGCTCTGGATCACCGAGACGGCGGGCGTGGTCCACTCACGCCGCTACGACGGACACGACGAGCGCCGCGCGGCCAAGGCCACCCGGCGGATGTTCGCGTTCGCCCGGCGCTCGCGGCGCATCAGCCGCCTCTACGCCTACCAGTGGCAGGCCAGCTGCGAGCGGGACGCCTGGGACTCGGCCTGGTTCCGCAGCGACGGCTCGGCGCGCCCCTCCTATCGCGCCGTCGTCGCCGAGCTCGCGCGCGAGCGGCGGCTCGACCCCGCCGCGCTGGCCGCCCTCGACCCACCGCTCGGGCCGGCGATGCGGGACACCTGCGCGCACTAGCGCCCAGGGGCCGAGACTAGCCGAGGACCCCGAGACCGCGGCCGCGGTCCTGCAACGCTTCTGGTCGTCGCTGGACGACGCAAGAGCGACCTGAAGGAGGAGACGATGCCGCCGATCTCGAGAGGCTTTCGCGGGCGACGCCGGCCCGAGCCCGAGCCCGGGCGGCTGCCGCCGGGCCAGTACGTCACGCCCGACTTCCCGGTGCTCTCCGCGGGGCCGACGCCGCACCCTCCGCTCCAAGGCTGGAGCTTCACGATCGGGGGCGCGGTGGGCGAGGGGCGCTCGTGGAGCTGGGACGAGTTCCTCGCGCTGCCGACCGAGACCGTGACGGTCGACATCCACTGCGTCACGAAGTGGTCGAAGTTCGACACCACGTGGACCGGCGTCTCGGTCGACCTCCTGCTCGAGGGCACGGAGCCGTGGGGCGAGCACGTGGTGGCCTGGTGCGACGGCGGCTACACCACGAACCTGCCGCTCGCCGACGTGACCGGCGGCCAGGCGTGGGTCGCCCACGAGTACGACGGCGCGCCGCTCGATCCCGAGCACGGCGGCCCGGCGCGGCTGCTGGTGCCGCACCTGTACTTCTGGAAGAGCGCGAAGTGGGTGCGGGGCCTCAACCTGGCCGCCCAGGACGAGCCCGGCTTCTGGGAGTCCTACGGCTACCACAACTACGGCGACCCCTGGAAGGAGCAGCGCTACTGGGGGGACTAGCCGTGGACGCCCAGCCGCTCCCATGGAGGGAGGCGACGATCCGGGAGATCCGGCCCGAGACGCCGCGCGCCAAGACGCTCGTCCTCGACGTGTCCGGCTGGCCGGGTCACGCCGCCGGGCAGCACGTGGACGTGCGGCTCACGGCCGAGGACGGCTACGAGGCCCAGCGCTCGTACTCGATCGCCTCGGGCCCCGGGAGCGCGGACCTGGAGCTGACTGTGGAGGGGATCGCCGACGGGGAGGTCTCGCCCTACCTCACCGAGGAGGCGCGCCCAGGCGACGCCTTCGAGCTGCGCGGGCCGATCGGCGGCTACTTCGTCTGGGATCCGGCCGCGCCGGACCCGCTACTGCTCGTGGGCGGCGGCTCGGGGCTGGTGCCGCTGATGGCGATGCTGCGCAATCGCCGGGCGGCGGGCAGCGCGGTGGACGCGCGGTTGCTGCTCTCCGCGCCAACGCTCGACGACGTCCTGTACCGGTCGGAGCTGGAGCGGCTGGCCGCCGACTCGGTCCAGGTGCGGATCACGCTCACGCGCGGGCCGGCGCCGGCCGGCTGGGACGGCTTCGCGCGGCGGATCGACCGCGACATGCTGCTCGC
>JBOGXT010000551.1:0-13678 GCA_050694635.1 Thermoleophilaceae bacterium | reverse complement strand
GAGCACCACCTCGGCGTGGTCCACCAGAGCCCGCCCGGCCTCGGTGAGCCGAACGCCGCGGCTCGTGCGGTCGACCAGCGTGGTGCCGGCGTGCTTCTCGAGTGCGGCGACCTGCTGGGAGATCGCGGGCTGCGTGTAGGAGAGCGCCTCGGCCGCCGCGGAGAACGAGCCGTGTTCGGCGACCGTCTTCAGGACCCTCAGCTGCTTGACGTCGAGCATAACTCCAGCTTATCGAAGCCAGCAGTAGTTCGAATTTGAGCTTATGAGGCTGATCGCCGATCATGTACGAGGAACATCAAACCGAAACGAAGGGGAACCCATGACCGACAAGACACTCACCATCCGCCGCGCTGATGCCGCCGACGCCGGCGCACTGGTCCGGCTCGCAGCACTCGACAGCGCCTCTCCGCCGACCGGGGAAGCCCTGCTGGCGGAGGTCGGCGACGAGCTGTGGGCCGCCGTCGAGATCGAGTCCGGCGCCGCGATCGCCGACCCGTTCCGCCCGAGCGGCGACCTCGTCGACCTGCTTCGGCTGCGGGCGTCGCTGGACGGCCGCGCGGAGCGCTCCGAGCGCGGCGCGCTGGCGCGGCTGCTTCCGCGCGCGGCCTAGCCGCCCTGGAGGGGCCCCCAGGAGCTGAGGTACTCCTCCTGCTCCGGGGTCAGCGCGTCGATCTCGACGCCCAGCGACTCGAGCTTCAGCCGGGCGATCTCGGCGTCGAGCTCCGGGGGCACCTGGAGCACGCGGTGCTCGAGATCGCCGCCGTGGAGCACGAGGTGCTGCACGGCCAGCGCGAGGTTCGCGAAGCTCATGTCCATCACCGCCGCGGGATGGCCCTCGCCCGCGGCGAGGTTGACCACCCGGCCCTGCGCGAGCAGGTTGAGGCGGCGCCCGCCGACGTCGTACTGCTCGACGAGCGGCAGCACCTGGCGCACCCCTGACCCCGCCAGCTCGCGAAGGTCGGTGAGGTCGATCTCGACGTCGAAGTGGCCGGCGTTGGCCAGCACGGCCCCGTCCCTCATGCGCTCCAGGTGCTCGCGCCGCAGCACCGCGCGCGAGCCCGTCACCGTCACGAAGAGGTCGCCGCGGCCGGCGGCATCGAGCGCGGGCGTCACCTCGTAACCGTCCATGCGCGCCTCGAGCGCGCTCATCGGATCGACCTCGCAGACGATCACGTGCGCCCCGGCGCCGCGGGCGCGCTGGGCGATCCCCTTGCCGGTCGCGCCGTAGCCGAGCAGGACCAGCGTGCGGCCGGCCAGCAGCAGGTTGGTGGCGCGCAGGATCCCGTCGAGGGCCGACTGGCCGGTGCCGTAGCGGTCGTTGAAGGTGCGCTCGGTGCGCGACTCGTTGACCGCGATCACGGGGCAGGTGAGCTCGCCCTCCGCCTCGAGGCGCCGCAGCCGCAGCAGGCCGGTGGTCGTCTCCTCAGCCCCTCCGAGCACATCTCTCTCCCACCGATGGAGGAGCACCAGCAGGTCGGCGCCGTCGTCGAGCGTGATCTCGGGGCCCCATTCTGCCAGCGAGGCCACGTGCCGGGCATATCTCTCCGCGTCCTCGCCGCGCCGCGCCAGCACGGGTATGCCTTCATCGACCAAGGCGGCGGCGACGTCGTCCTGCGTGGTAAGCGGGTTGGCGGAGCAGAGACCGATGTCGGCCCCGCCCGCCGCAAGCGCCTTCATGAGGTTCGCGGTCTCCGCCGTGACGTGGAGACACGCTGCGATCTTGGTGCCGGAGAGGGGTTTCACCCCCTCGAACCGCTCGCGGATCGAGCGGAGGACGGGCATCTGGCCCTCCGCCCACTCGACCCGCGCCCGCCCCGCCGGGGCGAGCGACGGGTCGGCGATGTCGGGACTAGTAGCGGTAATGGTCGCTCTTGTACGGCCCCTCGACCGGCACGCCGATGTACGCGGCCTGCTGCGGGGTCAGCTCCGTGAGCCGGGCGCCCAGCGCGTCGAGGTGCAGCCGGGCGACCTTCTCGTCCAGGTGCTTGGGCAGCACGTAGACCTGCTTCTCGTACGCGTCGTTCTTCGAAAACAGCTCGACCTGGGCGATCGTCTGGTTCGTGAACGAGTTGGACATCACGAAGCTCGGGTGGCCGGTGGCGTTGCCGAGGTTCAGGAGCCGGCCCTCGGAGAGCACGATGATCGAGTGGCCGTCGGCGAAGCGCCACTCGTCGACCTGCGGCTTGACGTTCACGCGCTCGACACCGGACGCGCGCGCCAGTCCCGCCATGTCGATCTCGTTGTCGAAGTGGCCGATGTTGCCGACGATCGCCTGGTGCTTCATACGCTCCATGTGACCGGCGGAGATGACGTCGCGGTTGCCGGTGGCGGTGATAAAGATGTCCGCCGTCTCGACGACGTCGTCGAGCGTGACCACCTGGTAGCCGTCCATCGCCGCCTGGAGCGCGCAGATCGGGTCGATCTCGGCGATCAGCACCCGCGCGCCCTGGCCGCGCAACGACTGGGCGCAACCCTTGCCGACGTCGCCGTAGCCGCAGATCAGCGCGGTCTTGCCGGCGATCATCACGTCGGTGGCGCGGTTGATCCCGTCGATCAGCGAGTGCCGGCAGCCGTAGAGGTTGTCGAACTTCGACTTCGTGACCGAGTCGTTCACGTTGATCGCCGGGAACAGCAACGTGCCGGCCTGCTGCATCTCGTAGAGGCGGTGCACGCCGGTGGTCGTCTCCTCGGTCACGCCCTTGACGCCTTCGCCCATGCGGCTCCACTTCCGCGGGTCCTCGCCGAGCGTGCGCTCGAGCAGCCGCAGCACGACCTGGAACTCCTCGGAGTCGGCCGAGTCGGGATCCGGCACCGCCCCGGCGCGCTCGAACTCGGCGCCCTTGTGCACGAGCAGCGTGGCGTCGCCGCCGTCGTCGAGGATCATGTTGGGGCCGTCGTGGCCGGGCCAGGTGAGCGCCTGCTCGGTGCACCACCAGTACTCCTCGAGCGTCTCGCCCTTCCAGGCGAACACCGGGATGCCGGCCTTGGCGATGGCGGCGGCGGCGTGGTCCTGGGTCGAGAAGATGTTGCAGCTGGCCCAGCGGACCTCGGCGCCGAGCGCGACCAGCGTCTCGATCAGCACGGCCGTCTGCACGGTCATGTGGAGCGAGCCGGTGATGCGCGCACCCCGGAGCGGCTGCTGCTCGCCGTACTCGGCGCGCATGGCCATGAGGCCGGGCATCTCGTGCTCGGCGAGGGTGATCTCCTTGCGCCCGAACTCGGCGAGCGACAAGTCGGCGACCTTGAAGTCCTGCTGGGCCCCGGTCTCGGTGACTGTCATGCGGGGGTGTTCTCCAATGTCTTGGTCGGGGCAGTGCGCGAGGGCGCGGGCTGGCCCGCGCCGGAGCGATCGTTACCGAGCGCGAGCAGCCGCTCGTGCTTCTCCTGCTCCCAGCGGAGCCAGTCGCCCGAGTCGACCCCTTCGGGGAGCTCCGGGCGCTCCTCGAACCAGCGGTCGAGGGAGGCGCGCAGCTCGGGGTCGGAGGCGAGGCGGCGGCCGAAGGCGACGTCCGAAAGAGCGCAGTCGAACCGGGCGAGCAGCTCACGCAGCGTTCGCAGGCGCTGCAGCTCGCCCGGCCCGAAAACGCGGTAGCCGGACGGCGTGCGCGGGAGCTCGATCAGGCCCGCGCTCTCTATGTAGCGCAGCATTCGCGGCGACCATCCCGTGGTCGACGCGGCCTGGTTGATCGTCAGCCCCTCCATCGCGCGTGGGGCAAAGCTTAACACGGTTGTGTCAAGGTTTGGCGAGAGCGGCCTTGAAGCGCTCGAGCGGCTCGGCCGGCGTGGGGTCCACGCCGTCGAGCACCGCGAGGTAGACGCTGGCGAGGTCGCCGAGCAGCACGAGCGACAGAACGCGCTCGAGCCTGCTGTCGCCGCGCGCCTCGGCGCGCACAACGGGGGCACCCGCGCGCTCTACCTCGGCGGCGGTCAGCTCGATGCGCCTGTGCACGCGCGGATGCTGGTCGGGGTCCTCGAGGAAGACAGCCGACAGCGGCGCGGTGCCGCGTCCGCGCCGCCAGCCGCAGATCTCGTTGTGGTCGGCCTCGGGCAGCTCGCTCCAGAAGGCCGCGGCCTGTGCGTTCTCGTTCAGCTGGGTCTTCCAGCGGCGCGCCGGGGCTGCCGTGGGGTCGGCGCCGTGCACGACGGGAACCGTGCCCTGCAGCGCCCGCGCGACCGCCTTGGCCTGCGAGTCGTCGGGCGAGTCGGGGCCCCATTCCTCGACGAGCCGCTCGAGCAAGGCGGTGGCGGTGTCGATCTCCGAGTGGAGGCCCGGGGCGGCCCCGCAGAGGGCGGCGCACTCGAGCGTGGCGACGATCATGTAGAGGACGGCTGCGCGCGGCTGCATGCCGGCGGGCACGCCGATCACCGGGACGGACTCCTCGCGGGCGGCCTCGGCGAGCTTCCCGCCGGTGGTCAGCGCCACGCGGCCGGCCCCGGCGGCGCCGGCCGCCTCGAAGCAGGCGAGGGTCTCCTCGGTGTTGCCGGAGTAGCTCGCGCAGAGGACGAGGCTGTCGGGGACGGTCCACGACTCCAGCGCGTAGCCGCGCACGGTGGTGATGGCGCGGGTGGCGCGGTCCCCCAGCGCCGCGGCGGCGAGGTCCCCGCCGATCGCCGAGCCGCCCATGCCGCACACGACCAGGCCTCCGGGCGAGTCGCGCTTGGCGATGCCGGCCGACTGAGCCCGCCAGAGGGCGTCGCCCAGCTGAAGCGGCTGGGCCAGCACGTCGCCGAGCATGCCCTGGGGATCGGCGGCGTCGATCGTGTCGCGGTTCAGGCTCACGACATGACCTGGCCCGCCTCGACCGAAGCCCCTGCCGGGACCTCCGAGCCCGGGTCGAGCCGTGCGCCCTCGCCGATCGTCGCCCCCTCGCCGATCACCGTTCCCGCGCCGATCATCGCCCTCGGCTCCACGCGGGCGCTCTCCCCCACCCGCACCCGCTCGGCCAGCACGCTCTCCACGACGGCGGCGTCCGCTCCCACGACCACGCGGTCGTGCAGGACCGAGCGCTCGATGCGCGAGTCGCTGCCCACCGAGCAGTGCCGGCCGAGCACCGTCTGCGGCCCCACGTGCGCCCCCGACAGGAGGCAGCCCTCGTAGACGAGCGACCCCGTCTCGTCGCGCGGAGGCAGCTCTGAGCGCACGCGCCCGGCGAGCAGGTCCCAGGTCGCCTCGAGGTAGCGCTCCGGCGTCCCGATGTCGATCCAGTAGCCGGCGGCGTGGTAGCCGTGCAGCCCGTCGCCGACGAGTGCCGGGAAGACCTCGCGCTCGAACGAGACCGCGCGGCCGGCCGGGATCCCCTCCACCACCTCGCGCTCGACGACGTAGGCGCCGGCGTTGATCCGGTTGGTCGGCACGTCGCCCTCCGTCTTCTCGAGGAACGCCTCGACGCTGCCCTCCGAGTCGGTGGGCACGACGCCGTAGCTCGCGGTGTCGTCGACCGGATAGAGCGCGAGCGTTACGCGGGCGCCGGAGCGCTCGTGCTCGGCCAACTCCACGGTCAGGTCCATGTCGGTCAGCACGTCGCCGTTGAGCACGAACAGCCGCTCGTCGAGCAGGCCCTCGTCGTGCGCGAGCCGGACCGGACCGGCCGTGCCGAGCGGCTCTTCCTCCATCACGTAGCGCAGCCGCATGCCGTCGTAGATGTCGCCCAGCACGCGCTTGACGTCGTCGGACATGAAGCCGCAGGAGAGGATGACCTCGTCCACGCCGTGGGCCTGGGCCCAGTCGAGCATGAACGTCAGGAACGGGCGGCCCGCCAGCGGCATGACCGGCTTTGGGGTCGTGTACGTGAGCGGACGGAGCCGGGTGCCTTCGCCCCCGGCGAGCACGAGCGCCTGCACGCAGCTACCTGCCGATTCCCTCGTAGGTGAAGCCGGCGCCCTCGAGCTCGTCGCGGTCGAGGAAGTTGCGCCCGTCGACCACGAGCGGCACCCGCATCCGGGACTTCACGTCGTTCGCCCAGTCGAGCTCGCCGAACTCCGGCCACTCGGTGACCAGCACGACGGCGTCGGCGCCCTCGACGGCCTCGAGCGTCGACTCGCAGATGCGCGCCCCGCCGAGCATGCCGCCCGCACGGTCGGCGGCGACCGGGTCGTACACGCGCACGTTCGCGCCCTCCCCCTGGAGCCGCCCCGACAGGACCAGGCTGGTGGCCTCGCGGATGTCGTCGGTGTGCGGCTTGAAGGCCACGCCCAGCAGGGCCACCTCCTTGCCTACGAGCGAGCCCAGGTGCTTCTGAAGCTTGCCGATGGTGCGCCGCTTCTGGAGCTCGTTGACCTCGATGACGGCGGTGAGGAGCTGGAAGTGATAGCCCGAGTTGCCCGCGAGCTGCTTGAGGGCCTGGACGTCCTTCGGGAAACAGTTGCTTATGCAACTACCGCCACCCGCCACGAACGAGTGAGCCCCTGGCACCTCCAAGGAGAAGACCGGTCCCCGAAAGCGCTCGCGCTTCACATCGACCACGCGCACGCGCGCGCTCGCGTCGTCTCGCCGACGGTATCCAGTTGGAGCGATCTGCTTGCTCTGCCTGGCCACGCTGGCAAGCGCGCCCACCCGATCGCGGTGCGGGGTCAGGTCTATCGCCCGCTCTATCTGCTCTGCGCCGCAGATGCGAATCCAGTGCGTGTCCTTCGTCGACTTCGCCGTTCGTCCGATGCGGCGCGTAGCCACGATCCCAAGCTCTCCGAGCAGCCGGAGCACGCCGTCGGCGAGCTCGTCGCTGATCGTGCCGAACTCGATCACCACGCTCGGTCCACCGTTCTGCAGAGACCACGATCCGTCGCCCTCGAAGAGCCCCGACAGGAGCGCCCACTTGTCGCGCTTCGGGCGGTCCCAGATCAGATCCGGCAGTCGCTGCCCGTAACTGTTGCGCCCCAGGCCCAGCACGCCGATCCACCAAGAGGCGACGAGTCGCGAGGTGAGCCTTACCTGCTTCGAAGTGAGCGCAAGGTACACCCGGGGCACCAGCCCATGTCGTGACCAATGAACGACCACCTCGTCGACCAGATGATCCTCACGATCGCGATGGAAGCTCCAGAGAAGCGAGGTGCGGGACGCGCATCCCTCGGCGATGTAGAGGCCGACCACCCGCCAAAACTGCTCGTCCAGTCCGATCTCGTTGCGGACGTAGTTTCCGTTCCGCGCGGTCCCGAAGCGGGCGCGGAGCGAGACGTCGCCGAGGCACGCCTCGTCGAAGCGGATTGTCCCGGTGCGCTTCACGTCCCCCGTCCGAGCCGCCGCGGACGACGCGCGGGTGAAAATCGCGCGGCGCTCCTCGATCGGCCGTGCGACGAGCGCCGCGACCTCCTCGCGGGCAGGTCGCACGATCAGCCGCTCGGGGGACAGCTCGGCAGCCTCGACCGCGGAGAGGATGGACGCAATCGCCGCTGAGTCGGCCGGCTCGTCTCGCTTCATCGCGATCGGCAGCCAGTCGTCCTCGGTCAGGTCCTTGGCGAGGACTCGCTTCACAGGGGCTCCGTCGGCGTCCGTGACGAGGAACGGATGGTCGGGTGTACAGCGCACGCGACGGCCCATCTTCGTGCGGACCTCGAGCAGCTCGCCGACGTAGTCCCGGCGGGTGACGCACATGACGGGGAGGAAGATCGGCTCTTGCTGCTCGGGCGGGAACGAGAGCACCTCGAGGGCTCCCGGCGTGATGACCCCATGCTCCGGCTGCTCCTCGCCGTCCTCCTCGAGTCGCCTCCAGAGCTGCTCGAACGTGATGAGCGTCGTGCGGCCATGATGACGCGCCAGCACCGTCTCCTCACCAGCCAGGCACGAGCCTCCATAGCCAATGCCGGCCCGCAGGAACTGCGAGCCGATCCGGTCGTCCAGGCCCATTCCGCGGGCGACTTCGAGGACGTCGGCTCCCAGCTCCTCGGAGACGTTGGCGATCTCGTTGATGAACGAGATCTTCGTCGCGAGGAAGGCGTTCGAGGCGAGCTTGATCATCTCGGCGCTCGCCACGTCGGTGCTCACCACGGGGGCGTCCAGCGGCGCGTACAGGGCGGACACCCGCTCGGCGTGCTCCGCCGAGCCGTCGTCGGCGCCCACGACCACGCGGTCGGGCTTCATGAAGTCGGAGACCGCGCTCCCCTCCTTGAGGAACTCGGGGTTCGAGACGTAGCCCGTGCCGGGCCGGCGGCGCTGGATCGAGCGGCCGGTCCCGACCGGGACCGTGCTCTTCATCACCATCACGTGCTCGCTCGACTCGCCCAGCTCGCGCATCACGGCCTCGATGCGCGACAGGTCGGCGTCGCCCGAGTACGTGGGCGGCGTGTCCACGCAGACGAACAGCAGGCGGGTCCGCTCGAGCACCTCACCCATGTCGGTGGTGAAGTGGAGCCGGGCGGCGTTCTTCGCCACCAGCTCCGGCAGGCCGGGCTCGTGGATCGGGACCTCGCCGCGCGAAAGCGACTCCACCTTCTCCGGCACGATGTCCCGTGCCCACACCTCGTGGCCGAGCTCGGCGAAGCAGGCGGCCGTGACCAGCCCCACCCAGCCGACCCCGACCACCCCTATCGGCTCCCGGTCACCCATAGCGGCGGGCAAGGCTACACGCCGCGCACGGAGCGGGCGATCGCAAGCATCTGCTTCTCGGACAGCGTCAGCAGCAGCGTGTTGGAGATCCAGTAGACCGCCTTCCGCGTGCGCCAGGCGACCAACCGCACGCGGTCGCCGTCGGGGACCAGCTCGTAGGTGCGCCGCCCCATCTTCCGCGTGTCGGTGACTCCCTCCAGGATCGGAGGGTTCCTCCACGTCGTGCCCTGCAGCCCGTAGTACTCCCCGACAACGCCGGTCTGGAGCACCATCCGATACGCGCCGTAGGTCCTCCCGTCGGTGCCGCGCATCTTGTAGACGCGCGGCGGCCCGGCGTAGATCGAACCCACGGTGCGCAGCGCCGGGTAGAGCGCCGGCAGCGTCGTGCCCAGCCCCATCTCGATGCCCTGGAGGGCCTGGTCCTCGCCGAAGCCGGTGGCGTCCTCGAGCCCGAGGTCGCCGACCGAGGGCAGCTTGCGGCGCTTGCCCCGCTTCACCTTGCGCGTGACCTCGCCGCGCGGACCCGGCGTGTCCCGCACGTCGAGGAACTCGTCGACCATCTTGCTCATCTGCTCGGGCGTCGCGTCGACGTAGCTCTCCCCGAGCGAGCCTCGGAAGCGCACCTCGCGGATCGGCTGGTCGGCGGTGCCGAGCGCCAGCTTCGTCAGGCGCAGCACCTCCGAGCGCGAGCGCAGGCCCTCGTCGGTGCTCGTGTTGCGGCCGAAGATCTTGAACAGCCGGTCGCGGTTCGAGATGAGGTCGGTGACCACGATCTGCTGCTTGGCCTGGCGCAGGAAGTCCTGCTGGCGCGCGGCGCGCACGATGTCCGTGTCCTCGTGGCGGAAGCGCACGTACTGCAGCGCCTTGCGCCCGCACATGCGCTGGTAGCCCGGCTCCACGTCGATGTAGGCGTACTCGGCCGAGTCGTTGAAGTAGCGCCGGTCGATGTCGGCGTAGACGCAGCCGACAGCGTTGACGGCGCGCCAGAAGCCCGCGAAGTGCACGTTGATCACGTGGTTGACGCGTAGGCCGGTCACCGACTTCACGGTCTCGAGCGTCAGCTTCGGCCCGCCCTGTTCGTAGGCGGCGTTGAGCTTGGCGGTGCCGTAGTTCGGAATCTCGACCCTCAGATCGCGGGGCAGCGAGAGGATCGCCGTGGCCTCCTTGTCGGCGTCCAGCCGGACGAGCATGATCGTGTCCGAGCGCGCTCCGGCGGCGCCCTCCGCGTTCTCCCGGGGGCGCCGGTCGGAGCCCAGGATCATCAGCGTCTGCGGCTTGCCGGGATCGGTCTGGGCCAGGTCCTCCCCCAGCTCGAGCTCCGGGCCGAGCTCGAGCGCGTCGACCACCTTGTCGACCTCGTGGAAGCCGGCCACGGCCGTTGCGCCGGCCGCGGCGAAGATGCACAGGAACGCGCCCAGCAGGAGGCGCTTCCACAGTCCGGGGCGGGGGATGTCCTGGAACATCAGGCGATCTTGAGGGGACGCTCGTCCTTGCCCAGATGAGCCGGAAGCAGCTTGACGAACTCGACCAGCGTCCTCCGATAATCCCCGAGCGACCGGATCGACACCCACTCCTCGGGGCCGTGGTGGCCGTCGCCCACCGGTCCGCACTCCACCGCGGGCATGCCGGCCTCGAGGAACGAGATCGCGTCCGACGCGCCGTCGCGGCCCACCGAGATCCGGTCGCCGGGCGGCGGCGCGACGCGCGAGATCGCCTCGCCGAGCGCCTGTACCCCCGGATCCTCGCGCGGGACGATGGCCGGCTGGCGGTGGAAGACCTTGACCACGGTGGCACCGGGGAGGGCGTCGACGGCGGCCCGGATATCGTCGGCGTCCTGGCCCGGCAGGTAGCGCACGTCCACGTCGATCGCGCAGAGGTCCGGCACCTTGTTCAGGGCGTCGCCGCCCACGATCCGGCCCAGGTTGATCGAGGGGCGGTCGAACAGGTCGGACGACTCGCGCGCGAACGGCAGCACCTCGATCTGGCGAAAGACGTCCACCGCCTTCAGCACCGCGTTGTCGCCCACCCACGGGGTCGAGCCGTGGGCGGCCGTACCGGTCACCTCGATGCGCATCGCCAGCACGCCCTTCGCCTGGATGCCGATGTGCATGTCGGTCGGCTCGCCTGTGATGGCGAAGTCGCCCACGTAGCCCTGCTTCACCAGGTAGTCGGAGCCGCGCGCCTCGACCTCCTCGGACTCCTCGTCCGAGACGCAGACGAAGTGCACACGCACGCGCTCCTCCGCGGCGAGGTCGTGGATGGCGCACATCATCGCCGCGAGGCCGCCCTTCATGTCGTAGGCGCCGCGTCCGTACAGGCGGCCGCCGTCCGTGCGCGGGTCGAACTGCTCGGGCCGGCCGGGCACGACGTCGAGATGGCCGTGCAGCACGACCGTCGGGCCGCCCTCAGGGCCAACCGTGGCGGCCAGCACAGGCCGCCCGTTGTGGAGCGTGCCCGTCACCTCCACGTCGCGCGCCTCGAGCCAGCCCTTGACGAAGCCGGCGGCGCTCTGCATCCCCTCGAGGGTGGACGTGTCGTAGGTGATCAGGCGCTCGGCGAGCGCTCGTTCATCCATCCCCGGGCGAGGATAGTGCCTCGGCCTCGACCTCCGCCCGGACCCAGCAGCCGGCGAGGTGGTCGTTGACGAGCCCGCAGGCCTGCATGGTCGCGTAGGCCGTGGTGGGGCCGACGAAGCGAAAGCCGCGCTTCTTCAGCTCCTTGCTGAGCGCCGTCGACTCGGGCGTGACCGCCGGCAGCTCGTCGAGCGCGCGCGGCGCCCGGCGCCGCCGCGGCGGCGCGAAGGACCAGACCAGCTCAGCGAGCGGCTGGTCCAGCTCGGCGGCCGCCTTCGCGTTGGCGATCGCCGCCTCGATCTTGCCGCGGTGGCGCACGATGCCGGCGTCGTTCAGCAGGCGAGTCACGTCGCGCTGGCCGAAGCGCGCCACCCGCTCGATCTCGAAGTTCGCGAACGCCGCCCGAAAGCTCTCCCGCTTGCGCAGGATCGTCAGCCACGAGAGCCCGGACTGGAAGCCCTCGAGCACCATGCGCTCGTAGATGCCCCGGTCGTCTCGCACCGGCCGGCCCCACTCCTCGTCGTGGTAGGCGACGTAGTCGGGCGTCGACCCGCCCCACCAGCAGCGGCGCCGGCCGTCGTCTCCGCGAACGAGCTCACTCATCCGGCACGACGCTATACGCTCGCGCCGTGCAGACCACCTCGGCACGTTCGGCCGCGCGAGTGAGCCGATCGACGCTGCTGTGGCGCTCCGCCGCCGGCTCCGACACCGGGCGGGCGGCAGGTCTCGCCGCGGCCATGATCGCCAGCAACGTAATCGCGCTGGCCTTCACGATCGTCTTTGCTCGCGTCCTCGGCGCGTCGGGCTACGGCTCGCTCGCCGCACTCGTGTCGGCGTTCATCATCCTGATGGTCCCCGGCTCCGCGCTGCAGATCGCGGTGGCGCGCGAGGTCTCACGCGCGGCGGCTTCGGGCGATCCGGACGCGGGCGCCGGCGTCAGGCGCTGGCTCGGACGGCTCGGTCTGGCCACGCTCATCGTGGCCGCCGCCGCGATCCCGCTGCGGGACGTCATCGCGGCGGTCGTGAACGTGGACGAGGTCTGGGCCGCGGCTGCCGTGCCCATCACCGGCATGCTCTGGGCGCTGCTGTCGGTGGAGCGGGGGGCGCTCCAGGGCTTCGAGGGCTACCGCATCGTGGGATTCAGCATCGTGGGCGAAGCCGGCTCGCGACTTGCGCTCAGCCTGGCCCTCGTCGCCATCGGCTTGGACGTGACCGGCGCCTTCCTCGGCAGCGCACTCTCGCTGATGGCCATCGCGGCGATCCTCGCCGTGCCGCTGCACCGCCGCCTGCCGCCCCGCCGAGCCCGACATCAGGCCAGCGCCCGCCTGCGCGATCTGCTTGCGGGCGCCTTGGCGCCCGTCCTCGGGCTTACGCTGCTGTTCGTCCTGCAGGAGGTGCACGTGATCGTGGTCAAGCACCAGGCCACGGGCGACGCCGCCGGCTCCTACGCGGTAGCGGCGGTTGCGGCCAAGGCGATCATCTGGGTGGCGATCGGGCTGGGCCTCTACCTGCTTCCGGAGGCCGCGCGGCGAGCCAACTCGGGCGTCGACGCCCGGCCGATCTTCGCACGCACGCTCGCGCTGATCGCCTGCGCAGCCGTGCCGATGGTGCTGATCTTCGCCCTCGGCGGAGAGCCGCTGCTGCGGGCCGTCTTCGGCGAGGACCTGACGGAGGCGGCCGGTGCGCTGCCATGGCTCGGGCTGGCCATGTCGCTGCTCGCGTGCAGCTACCTGTCGGTCCAGTACCTGCTTGCGCTGGGCCGGTCGGGCTTCATCTGGCTCCTGGGCTGCGCGGCTGCGGTCGAGCTCGCACTGCTGGCCGGCATCGGGGCGGATCTCGAGCGGGTCGCCTTGGCGCTGTTCGCGATCCAGCTCGGCTGCGCCACCGCGGTGCTCACGCTGTCGTACCGGACGCGCGAGCCGCCGCTCGAGCCGGGCCCGCGCGCGTCGGCGGCACCCGCAAGTGACTGATCTCGAGCACGTGCTGCGCGCGCTGGAAGGCGTCGAGGGCTGGCTGACCTACCCGCAGGCCCGGCGAT
This sequence comes from Thermoleophilaceae bacterium, assembly GCA_050694635.1. Classification (GTDB taxonomy): domain Bacteria; phylum Actinomycetota; class Thermoleophilia; order Solirubrobacterales; family Thermoleophilaceae; genus JACVRW01. The sequence goes on along the minus strand of JBOGXT010000551.1, from coordinate 528 downwards.
TGTCCGACCGCGCGCGGGCGCTCCGGTTCCCGGCGCGGATTGTCGAGATCGGCTCCTACCGAGGGCGCTCCACGATCGCGCTCGCGAGCAGCGCCCCGGATGGTGTGACCGTCGTGGCCATCGATCCGCATGCCGGCGACGACCGCGGCCCGCGGCAGATCCATGGCGACCCCGCCGAGGGCGAGGCGGATCACCGGGCCTTCGTCGAGAACCTCGAGCGCGCCGGTGTCGCCGAGCGGGTCGAGCACGTACGGCTGCCTTCGAAGCAGGCGCTCGCGAGGCTTCCGGGTGCGGCCCACCTCGTCTACGTGGACGGCGCCCACCGCTATTGGCCCGCGCGACAGGATCTCACCGGTTGGGGCGAGCGCCTGGCTCCGGGCGGCGCCCTGCTGGTCCACGACGCCTGGTCGTCGGTCGGCGTCACGCTCGCGCTGCTGCGCACACTCGTGTTCGGGTCGCGCTTTCGCTACGCCGGGCGCACCGGATCGCTGGCCGAGTACGAGCGCCACGCCGTGCGCGGCCGGGCGC
>JBOGXT010000550.1:0-2557 GCA_050694635.1 Thermoleophilaceae bacterium | reverse complement strand
GCGTCGGGCCCACGCACGGCGTCCAGGCGACCGCGAACGCCGCTCCGGCGACCAGCGGGCCGCCGCGCCCGGCGCGGCGGGCGAGCGCGTCCACGTGCCACTCGCGGTTGAGCCGGGTGACGAACAGCGCGGCCACGAAGAACACGCCCATCGCGATGATCAGCGCGGCGGCCACCTTCTCCAGCGTGCCGCGGCTGTCCCGCAGCGTCGAGCCGAGCCCGGTGGCCGTCAGCCCGAGCAGGATGAAGATGCTCGAGAAGCTGGCGATGAACAGCAGGCTCGGGCCCAGCACCCGCCAGACCGGGGTGCGGTCCAGCTCGGTCGAGGACACCCCGGTGACCGCCGACAGGTAGCCCGGCACGAGCGGCAGCACGCAGGGCGACAGGAACGAGACGATCCCCGCGAACAGGGCGGCGAGCACGCCGACGCCGGCGGCCGGATCGGCCACGCTCAGCTCCCGCCGCCGAGCGCCCAGCGCCGGATGTCCTGCTCGAGCAGCTCGGCTGTGGCGTAGGCGCCGATCTTGACGTTCACGAGCTCGCCCTCGCGGTCGAAGAACATCGTCGTCGGCCAGGCCTGCCCGCCGCCGTAGGCGGCCGCGACCTGGGCGTCCGGGTCGAAGATGCTCGGGAAGCCGACCGGCAGCTCCTCGAGAAACGCCTCGGCACTGCCCTGCTCGTCCTGCGAGTCCAGCCCCAGGAACGCGACCTTCGCCCGGTGACGCTTCACGGCGTCGGCGAAGAAGGGGAACTCGAAGCGGCAGCTCTCGCACCAGGAGGCCCACTGATTGACGACGACCGGATGCCCACGCAGCTCGCGCAGGCGCCGTTCAAAGGCCTCCGTTCCCTCGCCGACGATCTGGTCCGCTTGCTCGACGTTGCGAGCCAGCTTGGGCGGCAGCCCCTTGGTCGAGGCCGCCGCGGGCGGCGGTGCGGCGACGCCACCCTCGGCACCGTCCCCACCGTCCCCTCCGCCGCAGGCCGCGACCAGCAGCGCGACAACCACGAGCAGGGCAGCAGTCAGGTACCGGCGAGGGCGGGGAATTGGGATGCGTCGGCTCCTTCCGCGGTCGATGTCCCTATGACCCGCCGGGACGGCCGGCGATTCAGGGCTCCTCAGCGGACCCGGATCCGCATCGACTGCAGGCGAGCGCCATGGATCGTGCAAATCAGCCTGTATCTGCCCGCCTGTCGCAGGACGCGGGAGTAGGACCCCGAACGCTGGGTGCGAGACCGGAAGCGCGCGGGTCCGCGCACGACGGTTACGTTGTGCCGTAGGCGGCCGCGCCAGACCCAGCGAACCCGCGTGCCGCGTCGCACGCTCAGCGAGGTAGGCGAGAAGAAGACGTCACCGACGGTCACGGTGCGCGCCGCGGGAGCCTGGCTGCTGGCTACCGGCAACGCCCACGTGATCGGCACGAGCGTCGCGGCGATTATCGGCGCGAGCAGCGGGAGGATGCGCCGGCTGCCCATCGCGTCCAGGTAGCGCAGCGACAGCCGCCCGCGGCGCAGGTAGAGCGCCAGCGCGGCCACGCCGAGCAGGATCGCCCCGTAGACATGCCAGGCGAGCCGCAGCGGCCCGAGCTCGATGTACGGGTTGAGGCCGATCTCGATGACAGCCTGCGGGAGGCCCAACTCAGCCGCCCGGCCGGTGGCCGTTCGTCGTGGTCGCGCGCAGCTTCGCGGGTGCGCGGCGGCGCAGGGAGGCGGCGAGCAGGCCCGCCTCCTCGGCGGACGCGGCACCGTGGCGCTCGACCACGTGCCCGAGCGCGTCGACGAGCTCTACCCGGTAGCGCCACGGGCCGCTCGAACCGCCGGACAGGTACATCTCCACTATCCCGCGCAGCGAGAGCCGGCGGACGATCCGCGCAAGCGGGAAGCGGTCCTCCCCGAGCAGCTCGGGGAGGACCCCGAGGCGATCGAGCCGTTCCAGGCTGTCCGCGCCGCCGATCGGGACGTCATCGATCACGATCTGCGGCACGGTCAGGCCGCCGGTTCGCTCGAGCAGCAGCCGGTCGAAGGCCGGATCGTCATCGCCGCGGATTTCGTCGAAGGCGATTCCTCGCCGCCGCAGCAGGCGGCGCGCCCGCAGACACGGGCCGCAGGCGCTGAGCGTGTAGATCATCACCCTCGGCGCGGTCATCTCACCGTTAGCGAGCCCACCATCCCGCGCTCCCTGTGGTCGCCCACGGTGCAGACCAGGGCGTAGCGGCCCGGCCGCAAGTCGACGCGCAGCCGCTCCGACTCGCCGCCGCTGAAGGTGCTCGTGCCGGCGAGGCGCTCGCTCGGCTGCGTCGCTTCCGGCCCGCGCTCGATCGTCAGGTTGTGCGGGATGGCGCCGCTGTTGCGAACGTCGAGTGGCGCTCCCCGCTTCAGCTCGAGCCGCGCGGGGTCGATGGCGAACTCCCTCAGTTCGACCGGCGCCGCCCGCGCACCGCCGTCCTGCGGCGGCGCTCCGGCGTCCTCGTCGTCGCCGCCACAGCCGGCAGCGGCCAGGGCCAGAAGCGCGCTTGTGGAGGCGAGAACCGTCCCGCTCTTTACACGCCGGGCGCGCCCCC
>JBOGXT010000549.1:0-2852 GCA_050694635.1 Thermoleophilaceae bacterium | reverse complement strand
CGGGAGCCCGGGCACGCTCGGTACGCCCGGCAACTCGGGGAGCTGCGCGGACGCCGGCGCGCACAGCGCCAGCGCGACGCCGAGCGCGGCCGCCCCTGCCATGAGGCCTCGCATGGCGCGGCACCATACCCCGCCGAATCCGGGGCATGCGCCGGTTCAACCGTGTCGCTCAGGCGAGGACCGGCACCGCGTCCGAAGCGATCGCCTCGATCTCCTCCGAGGCGCGCTCGAACTCCTCGTCGGAGAGCACGGGCGTGCCCTCGAACGGGAGGTCGCGGTAGAGCTCGATCCAGGAGCGGCAGCCGTGGTACTCGGGCCGCACCTTCACGGTGACCGGGCGCGGGATGCGGTAGGTGCGCAGCACGATCACGTGCAGCGGGTGGCGGCGCTTCCACGCCAGGCGCTTCTCCGCGTAGTCGGTCGTCCAGATGTAGTACGGCGACAGCGCGTCGATGGCCCGCGGGTCCGTGATCAGGTAGCTCGCGGCCACCTCGGCCCAGGCGCGGATGCGTACGCGCTCGGGCTGCGGGATGCCGCCGTCCTGGACGAGCGCCCCGGCTGGCGGCTCGCTCTCAGGCCAGACGCCCTCCTCGAGCGCCCGGCCGAGCTCGGGCACGTGGGCGTCGCGAACGCAGTCGTTGCGCTGGTGGTCGAACGTGGGGTAGAGGAAGAACCGGTCGTGCTCGATCTCGAAATGCTTGTTCTCCTCGCGGATCCCGCCCTTGCGGAGCGTGAGGAGCTGCTCGCCCTCGGCGAGCGCGCGCACGGTTACGGCCCATTCCTTGATTCCGACTGGCATAGACGAGGAAAACCTCCAAAAATCCGCGCCGGGCTTGCTTGCCTCCGGGGCGGGAGGCGCGGGCGGCTCATTCTTGCGAAAGAGGTGCCCGGTTTCAAGGGAAATTTCGTGTCGAACGGCACTAGAGCGCGGAATACACGGCCGCGAAGTCCTCCTCGCCGTGGCCGGCCTCGTCGGCCCGGGCGAACAGCGTTTCGGCCAGCGCCCCGAGCTGGAGCTCGATGCCGAGGGCGCGCGCCTCGTCGAGACAGTGCCGCACGTCCTTGAGCATGTGCTCGAGCTTGAAGAGGGCGGGCTCGAAGCGCTCCTCGAACATGTGCGGGCCCTTGAGGGTGAGCATCGCGCTCGCCCCGGCGCTGCCACCCGCCACCTCCAGGAAGGCGTCCCTGTCCAGGCCGGCCGCCTTCGCCGTGCGCACCACCTCGGCCAGCGCGGCGGCGTTGACCGCGCCCATGGTGTTGGTGAGGAGCTTGGCCATCTGCCCGTGCCCCGTCGGCCCCACGTGGACGATCCGCTCCCCCATCGCGTCGAAGAGCGGCCGCGCCCTGTCGAAGTCCTCGGGCGACCCGCCGGCCATGATCGTGAGCGTGCCGTCCTCGGCCTTGGGCTTGGAGCCCGACACCGGAGCCTCGACGTACGGGCGGGGGGCCAGACGTTCGGCGATCGCCCGGGAGGCGGTGGGGGCGATGGTGGACATCTCGACCACGAGCGAGCCGTCCGGCAGCGCCGCGGCGGCGCCGTGGTCGCCGAACAGCACCTCCTCGACCTGGGGGACGTCGGGCACGATGCTGACGAAGGCGTCGGCGTTCTCGGCCGCCCCGGCCGGCGTGGTGGCGGCTCGGGCGCCGTGCTCGGCGGCGAACCGCTCGGCCTTCTCGCGCGTGCGCGTGTAGACGGAGACCTCGAAGCCGGCCCGGACCAGGTTCGCGGCCATCGGGCCGCCCATGATCCCGAGGCCTACGAAGCCGACTCGCGAGAACGTCATCCGCGCGCAGCCGGCCGAGCCGGCCGCTCGCGGCTCAGCGCTTGCCATGTCCTCCACCTCCCGGGGTCTCGATTCTCAGGCGGTCGCCGGGCTTCAGTGTGCCCGACGCCTTGGCGGGCAGCTCCTCGCCGTTTCGCAGGTTGCGACCGGGGGCGCCCGGCTCGCCGCCGTCCGCCCCGGGCGGGGCGTGGCGGCGGCGCTCGGTGATGAGCGAGTAGCGCATCTCGGCGAGTGCCTCGAGCTCGCGCACGACGCCGTCCCCGCCGCGGTGCCGGCCCTCGCCGCCGGAGCCGCGCCGCAGGGCGTACTCGATCGCCCGCAACGGGAACTCGAGCTCGAGCGCCTCGATCGGCGTGTTGAGCGTGTTCGACATCGCGACGTGTACGGCGCTGGGGCCGTCGGCGTCGGCGCAGGCGCCCTGGCCGCCGCCGAGGGTCTCGTAGTAGGTGAAGTCGTCGCTGCCGAGGGTGAGGTTGTTCATCGTGCCTTGGCCGAGAGCGTGGCCGAAGGCGGCGAGCACGAGGTCTGCGACACGCGAGGAGGTCTCGACGTTGCCGGCCGCCACGGCGGCAGGCGGCCGCGCGTTGAGTAGCGAGCCCTCGGGCGCGATAACGGTGAGGGGCCGGTAGGCGCCCTCGCAGGGAGGAACGTCCGGATCGGTGAGGACACGCAGGGCGAAGTAGCAGGCCGAGAGGGTGACCGCGAGCGGGCAGTTGAGGTTCCCCTCGTGCTGCTCGGCCGACCCGGAGAAGTCGAGCGTGAGGCGGTCGCCCTCGACAGTGGCGCGAAGGCGGAGATGAAGATCGCCCCTGGCCGCACCGTTGCGCTCATCGCGCTGGTCGCCCGGCTCGCCCCGGTCGCCGCCCCCCTGCGCCGCCTCCAGCACATCGGCTGCCTCCCGCACGCCGTCCTCCAGCTCGGCGATCTTCGCGCGGGTGCGGCGCTCGGCGTAGTCGAGCGTCTCCTCCATCCCGTCGCGGAAGGCGGCTGGGCCGAAGCGCTCGATCAGCGCCTCCACGCGCTCGGCGCCCGCGCGCCCTGCGGCCAGCTGCGCGCGCAGGTCCGCCT
>JBOGXT010000548.1:0-7064 GCA_050694635.1 Thermoleophilaceae bacterium | reverse complement strand
GGGCGACCGCCGCCGAAGCGCGGCCCTCACCCGCCGCGCGCCGCGAGCTCGTGCCCGCGCAGCCATTCGACCGTCCCGGCGATCCCCTCGCGCAGCCCGATTCGCGCTTCCCAGCCGAGCAGCCGCGCCGCCTTGTCCACCGAGGGCCAGCGGCGCTGCACGTCAACCTCGAACGACGGCACGTGCTCGAGCTCGAACGCCTCCGGATCCTCGCCGCAGGCCTCCCAGATCACCCGCGCGATCTCCGCCACGGTGCGCTCCTCGGAGGCCGACACGTTGAAGTCCTCGTTCACCGCCGCCGGATGCCCCATCGCGGTGACGATGCCCGAGGCGATGTCGTCGATGTGGGTGAGCGTCCGCGTCTGCGAGCCCGAGCCGAAGATCGGCAGCGGCCGCGACCCCGCGAGCACCTTGCGGATCAGGTCGGGGACCATGTGCGCGATGCCCGGCTCGTCCTCCGGCATCTCGCCCGGCCCGTACGCGTTGAAGGGACGGCAGATCGTGTACGGGAGGCCGTGCTCGTCGTGTAGCGCCCGGCAGTACACCTCGCCCGCCAGCTTCGAGAAGCCATAGGCGGAGCGCGGCGCTGGGCACGAGAGAAGGTGCTCCTCCGTAGTCGGAAACTCGAACGCCCGCTCGAACACCATCGACGACGACACGTACACGAGCCGCTCCACCGAGACCTCGAGCGCCGCCCGGAACACCGCGTTGTAGAGCCCGTTGTTCACCTCCAGCAGCGTGTGCGGCAGCTTGTGGAAGTTGGCGATCCCGCCGACGATCGCGGCGAGGTGGATCACGTGCGTGCAGCCGTACACCGCCTGGCGCGCCTCGTCGGCCAGCAGCAGGTTGCCGGTGTGCACCTCGCAGGACTCGCGCATCCACCCGGGCGCCTCGCGCTGGTCGGAGACGCGCACCTCCCAGCGCGGGTCGCCCACGAGCCGCCGCACGATGGCGCCGCCGATCGTGCCGGCCCCGCCGGTGACCAGCACCCGGCTCACTCGGACTCGACCGCCGCCCGCTCCCGCACCGTGCCGAACACGCGACCCGAGCCGCTGACGTTCCACGGGTCCACCAGGACCGCCCCGTCGGGAAGCCGGCCGAGCAGGTTCTCGAAGGAGGAGTGGTTGGTGGCCACCACCACCGCGTCGGCGCCCTCGACCGCCGTCTCGAACGGGTCGGACTGCACGTGCGGGTCGTGGCGGGCCACGTGTGCCAGCTCGCGCTCGAGCAGGCGGACGAGCTTGTACGAGAGCGAGTCGCGGTCGTCGTCGGAGTCCCGCTTGAAGGTCAGCCCGAGCACGGCCACCTTGCGGTCGCGAAGCGAGCCGCCCAGGCGCGCCTTGAGCCCCTTGACGAGGAACAGCGGCACCGTCTCGTGGACGCGCGAGACCGCGAGCAGCATGCCCGGCGCGCTGGAGCGCTCCTCGGAGAAGGTGAAGTCCTTGCGCAGGCAGGCGCCCGCGGTGAGCCCCGGCGGCGCGATCCCGCCGCGCGGGTAATCGTGGTTGATGAGGTCGATCACCTCGAACACGTTCGCGCCGTACTGCTCGGCCTCCATCATCAGCAGGTTGGGCAGGGCGAACTGGGCGTAGCGCAGGATGTTGGTCCAGATCTTGGCCAGCTCGGCCTGCGTCGGGGTGGTCTGCACGATCTCGGTGCCGAACACCGCGAACAGCTCGGCCGCGCGGGCGCCCGAGTCCTCGCCGACCCCACCCACGATGCAGGGCAGCGTGGCGATCTCCTCGATGAAGTGGTTCGCGGCGATCCGCTCCGGCACGTGCGACACGAACAGGTCCTCGCCCACGCGGAAGCCGCGCCGCTGCTCGATGTAGCCGGCCACCCAGTCGGTCGTGCCGGGCGCCACCGTGGAGCGCAGGATCAGCGAGTGTCCCTCGCGCAGGACCGGCAGCAGGTCGTCGATCGCGTGCTGGATCTGAGACATGTCGATCTCGATGTGGACGTGCGAAGGGGTGCCGAGCGTGAGCACGATGTGGTCGGCGCGCGCCGCGTCCTGCACCGTCCGGGTGCGCTCGAATCCACCGCCGGCGAGCACTCGCTCGAGCAGCTCCTGCGTGCCGGTCTCGCGAAACGGCATGCGCCCCGCGGACACCTGCTCGAGCACGGCCGGCTCGCGCTCGACCCCGATGACCTCGAGGCCGCGGACGGCGAACGACAGGGCGAGCGGCAGGCCCACGCGGCCGAGGCCGACGACGGCGACGCTCTGTGCCATGCGCGGCAGTCTACGAGCGCCGGCGCTCGGCGATGTACTGCCGGGCGAACGCCGCCACGAAGCGGGGGTTGGTGTAGAGGTAGCGCGGCAGCAGGCGCTTCGGCTCCTGGGCGATCCGGAAGATCCACTCCAGGCCGCGCTCCTGCATCCAACGCGGCGCCATCGAGATGCGCCCGGCGTGGAAGTCGAACGCCGCGCCGACCCCGCACATCACGGGAACCTCGAGCCGCTCGCGCATGCGGGCCATCCACTTCTCCTGCTTGGGCACGCCGATCCCGACCCACAGCACGTCCGGCCGCGCCTCGTTGATCTGCGCCACGACGGCGCTCTCCTCCTCCTCGGTGAGCGGCCGGAAGGGGGGCGAGTAACCGCCCACGACCTGGATGCCGGGGTGGCGGCGGCGCATGGAGAGCGCGAGCTGCACGAGCGCGCCCTGGTCGCGCCCGCCGTAGAGCCAGACGCGGTGCCCGCGCTCGGCGCACCGGTCGCTGTAGCGGAGCATCAGCTCGGGGCCGTAGACGCGGTCGTGCAGGTCCTCGCCCAGGAGGTTGGCGGCCCAGACGAGCGGCATGCCGTCGGGCACCACGAGCGTCGAGCCGCGCAGCGCATCGAGCACCTCGGGGTTGCGGCGCGCCTCGATCAGGGCGTGCACCGGCGCGGCGCAGACGTACCCCGGCTCGCGCGTCTCGACGAGCCCGTCCATGACCTCGATCACGCGGTCGTAGTCGACCATGGCCACCGGCACGCCGAGCAGGTCGCGGGCCGGAACGGCCGCCGCGGCGGGTGCTGCGGAGGATCGTGGCTGGGGAATGGGTCGCATGCGAGTCCCGGGAGGGTAGCCGTCGAGGCGGCCCCGTAAGGTCAACCCGTGCGTCCGGCCGGGGTTGCGCCGTCCAACGAGGGTGCGCCGGGCCCCGGCGAGGCCCGCCTGCTCGCCTCCGGGGCGCTAGTGCAACAGATCGCCCAGGCCGGGGGCCTCCTGGTGCTGCTCGTGATCGTCACGGTGCTCGCCCGGCGGCTGTCGGTGGCCGAGCTCGGGGCGTACGGGCTGGTGGCCTCGCTGGCGGGTTACCTGCTGGTGCTGCGCAACAGCGTGGCGAGCTCCGCGGTGCGCGCGATGGCAGCCGCCGCGGGGCCCGAGGAGCGGGCGCGCATGTTCTCGGCCGCGGCCGCGCTGTACGCGGTGGTGGGGCTCGCCACGGGGCTCCTGATCGCCGGCGTGGCGCTGGCGATCGCCGCGTTCATCCTGGAGGGCGGGCTGGCCCGCGACGCCCGCGCGGGCGGGGTCGGCCTGGGCGCGGTCATCGCCGTTGGGATCGCGGCGACCGTGTACCTGGACGCCCTGCGCGCCGAGCGGCGCTTCGTGCTCGCGGCGAGCATGGAGATCGTGGCGGTCGCCGCGCAGCTGGCGGTGATGCTGACGCTGATCTTCGCCGGCGCCGACTTGGCTATCCTGATCGCGCTGAGCGGCGCGATCCCGCTGTTCAGCGGGCTCCTGTGCGCGGCGGCCGTCCGCCGCGCGGGCCTGCCGTTCAGGCTCGCCGCCGCCGGGGTGACCCGCTCGCGCCTGATGGCGATCGTCCCGACCGCCGGCTGGCTGCTCGTGGTCGAGCTCTGCAACCTGGCCATGTACGCGTCGAGCCGGGTGATCCTGGGCGCCTACCGGAGCCCGGCGAGCGTCGGCCAGTTCGAGGGCCCGGTGCGGGCGCACAACCTGCTGTACGCGCTCGGCGGCGCGCTGGCGGTGCCGGTGGTCCCGACGGCCTCGCGCTACGTGGCGACCGGCGACGAGCGCCGCCTGCGCGAGCTCGTGGTGCGAGGTACTCGCTACACGCTGGCGCTGTTCGTGCCGCTGTGCGTGACGCTGATGGCGCTGGCGAAGCCGATCCTCGAGGTCTGGCTGGGCGACCGCTACGGCGAGGGCGCGGCCGCTCTCACGATCCTCGTCTCGTACTGGCTGCTGTACGGCGGGCTGGTGGTGACGCCGGGCTTCCTGGTCGGAGCGGGGGCCGCCCGCTACGCGGCTCGCATCATGGTCGTCATCGCCACGCTGAACCTCGCGCTCTCGCTCGTCCTGACGCCGGAGCTCGGACTCGAGGGACCGGCGCTGGCCACGGCGATCCCGTTTACGCTCGCCTTCCCGGCGATGCTGCGGCTCGGGATGCGAGCCTCGGGCGTGCGGCTCACGGACGTCCTCGGCGGCGCCTACATCCCGACCCTGACGCTGGGCGGATTCCTCGCGTTCGGGCTCGTCTCCCTTCGCCTCGCCCTCGACCCGCAGACGCTGCCGGCGGTGCTCGGGATGGCAGCGGGCGGCGTGCTGGCCTATTGGCTCGCCCTCTACCGGCTCGTGCTGGCGCCCGGCGAGCGGGCCCTGGTGCGCGGGCTGGTCAGCCGGTCAGGTTGACGGGTGCAGCTCGACCTCGGCGCGCGGCCTCGCGGCACCGGCGAGCGCCGCGTCCACGGTGACGAGTGGCGCGCGCAGCGCCTCGGCCAGCGCGACGTACGCCGCGTCGTACGGAGTGACGTTCTGGCGCAGCTCCCAGATGCGGCGGCGCAACGGCTCGTGCGAGTAGCGCGTGGCGCGGAGATCGTCGAGAGCGCGGAGCGCCCTCCACGCCCGTGGCTCGGAGAGCATCCCGCGGAGAGCGTGACGCCGGATCGCGGCGATTACCTCGAGGTCGAAGACATGGGGCACGTGCACCGTCTCGCCGGCCCGTGCGAGGCGCTCCCGCAGTTGCGGAGCGGCCCGAGGGAGCGCGAGCAGGATCTCGGCCGCGGCTGAGGCGTCGAGGACGATCACCCGGATTCGCGGAGCCGCCGAATCGTGACCTCGGGCGGCTCGTCGACCTCGACCGGCTCTTCGACGGCCAGCCGCTCCATGAGCTCCGACAGCGTCGGGCGGTCGGCGATCTCCTCGACCTCGGCGAGCAGGTAATCGGAGAGGCTCGTCCCCCGCTCCGCGGCGCGCACCTTGAGCTTGCGGTGAAGCTCGTCCGGGACGTTGCGGATCTGGATCATCTTCGACATGTGGCGCACCATATCGCATGTGCCGCGCATGTAATCCTCCGGTCAAGCGAGTGAGACCGAGTCGATGCCCTCGGAATCGGCCACTGCGAGCATGGCCGCGTCGGCCGTGACAACCGCGCCGCCCGCGCCCGCTGCCGCGGCAAGGCAGATGCAATCCGCGAGCGACAGGGGCCTGCGCTCGCGGTGGTAGCGCCCCGCTCGCAGTCGTACCGCCTCCTCGACGATGCCGAAGCCGACGTCGAGCCGACTCAGAGGACCGTCGAGCAGCGGCTCGAGCACCGCACGGACGCGCGGTGCCGGCATCCCTCGAGCCCGGATGAGCCGGTCGAGGGCCTCCCCGTAGTTGACGCTCGTCACCGCCGCGTCTCCGCCGCGGAGGATGCGATCGACCTCCTCGGCCGACGGCTCGTCGAGCGTCAGGGCGATGAGGGCGTAGGCGTCGAGGACGGTGCTCACGACGATCCGCGGCGCCGTTCGAGCTCACCCTCCTCAGCGCGGGCCTCCCCTCGCATCTCCTCACTCGTGATGTCGCCGGCGAGCTCCTTCAGCGCGCCGCGAGCGGCTGCGATCGGATCGTCTGGGGCGGGCCGCAGGACGACGTGGTCTCCATGGTCCTCGAGCGCGATCGTCGAGCGGCCCCATCGCTGCCGTATCGCGGCAGGCACGGAGATCTGTCCGCCCTTGGAGATCTTGAGCCTGGGCAACCTCATGAGGATAGCGCATGAATCTGGCTACAACTCATGAGCAGTTTTCGGGGGGCCTGCGCGAGCTTCGCCCAGAGGGCGACATCAGATGCATCATTCGCTATCATCACACATCATGCCGCGCACCACGATCGATTTGGATGCCTCGGTCCTCCGCGAGCTGCGTCGGCGGGGCCATCGGGACGGGAAAAGCATGGGAAGACTCGCCTCGGAGCTGCTCGCCCAGGCGCTCGCTGAGGAGCCCGAGCCCCGCGCACCGTTTAGATGGAGGAGCGCGGATCTCGGAAGGCCGTTCGTGGACCTGGAGGACAAAGCGGCCGTCCAGGCGGTCCTCGACCGGCGCACGTGAGCGCGACCCTCGACGTCAACGTCCTGATCTACGCGACGAACTCGGCTGATCCCGCCCACGAGACGGCGCGCGAGCTCGTCGACCGGCTGGCGGCCGGCCCGGACCTCCTGTACGTGTTCTGGCCGACCCTCATGGGCTACCTGCGGATCGGCACCCACCCGGCCATCCTGCCGCGTCCCCTGGCTCCTCGAGATGCGATTGCCAACCTGTCCGACCTCCTCGCCCTTCCCCACGTGCGCAGTCCCGGCGAGGCGGAGGGCTTCTGGGAGCTCTTCCGCGCCACGGCCGGCGACACTCGACGGGGAGACGACGTTCCCGACGCCCACCTGGCCACGCTCATGCGCCAGCACGGCGTGCGGGTCATCTACACCCGTGATCGCGGCTTCAGGCGCTTCGAGGGGATCGACATCCGCGACCCCTTCGGCTGAATCCTCAGACCAGCCCGGGCTCGGCCCGGTCCGCGATGAGGCGGGCGAGCGCGAAGGCGGATGTGGCCGCCGGCGAGGGCGCGTTTCGCACGTGCAGCGCGCGCTCGGTCTCGGAGACGACGAAGTCGTCGACCAGGCGGCCGTCGCGCGCCACGGCCTGGGCGCGGACGCCCGAGAAGCCGCCGTCGAAGTCGTCCGGGCCGATCTCGGGCACGTAGTCGGCGGCCGCGGCGGCGAGCGCCCGCCGGCTGACCGCGTGGCGGAGCTCGGTCAGGCCCGTCCGCCACCAGCGCCGCGCCATCCGCCAGGTACCGGGCCAGGCG
>JBOGXT010000547.1:0-2326 GCA_050694635.1 Thermoleophilaceae bacterium | reverse complement strand
CCCGACGTCGGCTGGCACTGCGGCAGCATGCGGCCGCCGCGGTAGTTGCCGGCGACCCTGCGTGCTTCGATCGCCTCCCGGGTCCGCTGGCTGATGAGCGCGCGCTCCAGCTCGGCGAACGCGACCGCGACGTCCGCCATCGCCTTCCCGTACGGGCTCGTGAGGTCCACGGCCGGGTCGAGGATCACGAGCGCCCACCCTTCGGCGCGGGCTCGCGCGATCGCCTGTTGGAACTCCAGGTTGCTGCGGAACGCGCGGTCCATGCGCGCGATCACGACGGCGCCCTGGTGCTCGCGCGCCCATCGCATCGCCGCTTCGAGTTCGGGCCGGGCGCGCTTGGTCGAGCGGGCTTCCTCGAGCCATCCGGCGAGCGGCCACTCGCGGCGCTCGAGGTCGCCGGTGATCGCGGCCTGCTGCGCCGGCAGGCTCATGCCGATGACCTTCTGTCTGGACGTCGAGACGCGCAGGTAGCCGACCGCCTGCATGGGGCTAGTTGCCCTCCTGGACGACGGTGCATCGCTCGATGCGGGTCGCGAATGGCGGCAGCCCACGCTCGCTGATGATCCGGCATAGCTCGCTGAGCGTTCGTTGCGCGTCTTCGAGGCTGTCGGCCCTGACGAGCGCGACGCCTTCGAGCAGGAACGTCGTGCTGCCGCCGCCGCGGCTGAGCTTCGGGTCGTCCGGGTGCAGATGCCCGCCGCGCGTCATGCGGGCACCAGCTCGTTTCGCTCGGCGAGCAGCTGCACGATCGGCTGCTCGATCGTCTTGGCGGTCTGGTCGATCAGCGCCGCGAGCGCCCGGACCTTGGCTCGCGCGTCCTCGCCACCCCACCCCGCCATGTACGGGATCGCCTCGCCGCTCGTGTCCAGCCCGGCGGTCGCGGCGACCATGTACGACACACACTCGACCGCGACTTCGGCCTCGCCGTAGCTGAGGTCTAGGCGATCGTTGCGGCTGCTGACGCCGTGCGCGTGCGCGAGCTCGTGCAGCAGCACCCGCAGCCGCGCGTTGTCGGACGCGGCGGCCGTCGAGCCGGGCGCGATGTGTAGGCAGACGCGCAGGTGCCGTGTCTGCGGGTTCCAGGATCCGCGTTCGCCGTGCTCGGACGTCGCCTGCAGGTCGATGGTCGCGACGGGCCCTTCGAGCGCCCATTCGGCGAGCGGCTCGAGCATCCAGCCGAGGTCGTCGCCGGTGATCGGCTCGCGCGGCGGCAGCTCGACCGCCGGCGGTTCGCCCGTCTCGAACGATCGGACCTGCGACGCGTCGAACACCGGCGCCAGCTTGAAGTAGTGATCCGGCCTGCCGCAGTCCGTGCAGTTGCGCTGGTCCGGCCGGTGCAGGATCCCGCAGCACGCGAACACGCCGTCTTTGCGGCGCCGCGAGTGGAACGCCCACACGTACAGCCCGCGCGTCCCTTTCGCCGGGTGGTAGCCGTCGCGCTTCCACCGGCCGGCCGCCTTGACGAGCGTCGGCGTTTCGGCGCACGGCGTATCGGGCGCGCCGCCCTGCCAGCCGTCGCGTGCCCACATGCCGGCCGCGGCGGCCGTTGCCTGCTCGTATGCCTGCTGAGCGATCAGTACCTGATTGGTCCAGCTGTACTCGTGCAGCGAGCGGCGCAGCCGCAGCCATGTGCTCCAGCCTTCCTGCGTAAGCAGTCGATCGAGCGCCTGCTCGGCGTCCTGGCGCTTGCGTTCCCGGTACTCGGCTCGTTCCTCATCGGTCATGGTGACCGGTCCTCCTGTTGGTCAGCGGTGCGCCCGTTGCGCCTCCGTTGCGTCGCGGTCGCACGCTTTGTGCGCCCGGCCGCGACGGCACGGCTAGCGCGCGGCGGCCTGCTCCCTCCGAGGCCTGGACCGCGCACGACAGGCTGGCCGGCCACCGCGACAGCACGCCGCGGCAGCCGGCCCCACACCCTAGGCGCCGCTACCCGCCGGCAACGCCACGTAGCGCCGATCCTCTTCGAACCTGCCCGGCCAGCCGGACACGTCGAAGTACTCCGCCAGCACACTCGGACCGTGGCGGTGCGTACGCAACGCCTGCCCGGCCGCCTCCCACACCTGCTCATCGCTCAAGCCGGCGCTGTAAAGCATCTGCACAGCCACATCGAGCGACTGCAACGCGGCCGCCGCCACGCCGCGATTGTACGCCGACCGCTCACGCGCGCACCCCTCGCACAGCGCCTCGCCCGCATGCTCGACGTTCAGGTAGGCCGCCAGCTCGCCGCACATATCGCAGCGGGTAGTATCGGCGGTGCTCATCAGGGACCTCCTGTTGGGCCACGGCGCCCGGGTGTTCGTAGCACCGCGGGCGCCAACTTGTACGGGAC
>JBOGXT010000546.1:0-7636 GCA_050694635.1 Thermoleophilaceae bacterium | reverse complement strand
GCTCGGCTGGGAGGCCGGCGGCCGCGAGGACGCGCTCGCGTGCGACGTCGTCACCTGCGTCACCCCCGGCTCCGAGCCGATCGTGCTCGAGCAGGATCTGCGCCCCGGCGTCCACCTCAACATGCTGGGCGCCGACGGGCCGGGCAAGGCGGAGGCCCAGGTCGAGGCCGTGGCGCGCGCGGAGCTCTTCTGCGACGAGTGGGAGCAGGCGAGCCACGGGGGCGAGCTGACCGGAGCGGTGGCCGCCGGACTCGTAAGCCGCGACGACGTGCGCGAGCTGGGCGACGTGCTGACCGGCGCGGCCCCGGGACGCTCGGGCCCCGAGGCCATGACCCTGTTCGACTCCACCGGGCTCGCGATCCAGGACCTGGCGATCTGCCTCGCGTTGCTCGCCGCGCACCGGGCGGCGCGCGTCAGCGCCGGAACGGTAAAGCTGTAGGGCCCCGGCCGCCGATAAGGGATCGATGCCTCGAGTTCTCCTCACCCTCACCGCCCTGACAACCGCGATCGCCATCGCCGCCGGCTGCGGCAACGACGATGCCTCCTCGTCCGGGGCCGCGTCCGTCGCTCCGGCCGGCTCGCTCGTCTACGGCGAGGCGACGCTGCGCCCGGAGGGCGAACAGAAGGCCGCCATCGAGGACCTCGTGGCCAAGTTCCCCGGCGAGGGGAGCGCGGGCGACCGGATCGGCCAGCTGATGGAGAAGGCCTTCGCCGAGTCCGACAGCGGCCTCTCCTACAAGGACGACATCGAGCCGTGGCTCGGCGACGAGGCCGCCTTCTTCGTGTCGAGCATCTCCGCCGACGGCGAGGACGCCGATGCCGCCTTCCTCGTGCCGACCGAGGACGAGGACGCCACGGTAGATGCGGTCGAGAAGGACGGCGATCTCCGCAAGACCGACCACCGCGGCCACGACCTCTACGTCTCCTCTGACGAGGAGGGGGCGGCGGCCGTGGTCGACGGCTGGCTCGTGCTCGGCAATCCGGGCGGGGTCAGGACCGCGATCGACACGGTCGAGGACGGTGAGTCGATCGACGAGGACGACAGCTACAAGGAGACCCTGGAGGACGCGCCCGAGGAACGACTCGGCTTCGTGTACGCCAACCTGCCGGGGCTGTACCGGGAGCTTCAGCGGACGCCGGGCGCTGCCGCGCTCGGCTCCTTCCGCAAGATCTTCGAGGAGCCGGTTCTGGTCACCGCGAACGCCGACGAGGCGGGCGTGCGCTTCGAGGGCACCGTGCCCGCCACCCTGCTCACCGGGCTCCCGATCGTGGCCGAGGGCACAGGCGCGGCCGCGGAGCTGCCCGCGGATGCCTGGCTCGCCCTCGCGCAGCCGGACCTCGGGAAGACGATCGAGACGTACCTCGACCTGATCGGAAGCAGCATCGGCGGGCGCGACGTGATCGAGCAGCAGTTCAGGGCGGAGACCGGGCTGGATCTCGAGGAGGACGTGATCTCCTGGATGGGCGACTGGGGCGTGTTCGCGCGCGGCACCAGCGTGGACGAGCTGGACGGCGCCCTGTTCATCGAGACGAGTGACCAGGCCGCGTCGGGCCGGTTCATCGACGCGGTCGCCCGCCTCGCTCGGGAGAACGCTGACCCTGGTGACAGGGTCGGAGCGCTCACGCTCGGCGGCGGGGGCGAGGGCATCACGCTGAACAGCCCCGACATCCCGCAGCCGATCCACCTGTTCCAGCGCGACGGCAAGGTGGTGATGGCCTACGGCGACGCAGCCGCGCGGGACGCGCTCGACCCGGGCGAGACCCTCGCCGAATCGTCGGCCTTCCGGGACGCCGAGGAGGCGCTGGGCGGCGACTACGCGGTCTCCTTGTTCGTGGCGATCGAGCCGATCCTGGCGCTGGCCGACTCCGCGGGGGCGGCGTCGGATCCTGACTGGCAGAAGGCGAGGCCCTACCTCGAGCCGCTCGGCGCACTGGTGGCGGGCGCGCGCAAGGACGGCGACAAGCTGCGCTCGGCATTCGGGCTGACCGTGAAGTGACGGGGCTCGTCGACCGGGCCCGGAGGCTGCGCGAGCTGCACCGGCCCGGGGACCCGGTGGTCCTGCCCAACGCGTGGGATCCGCCGAGCGCCCGCCGCCTGGCCGAGACCGGCGCGGCGGCGCTCGCCACGACGAGCGTGGGGGTGGCGGAGGCGCTGGGTTACGAGGACGGGGAGGGAACGCCGCCGGGGGAGATGCTGGCCGCAGTGGGGCGGATCGCGGCCGCGGTCTCGGTGCCGGTGACGGCGGACCTGGAGGCCGGCTATGGCCTGGGAGCCGACGAGCTTGTGGCGGGGCTGCTGGAGGCGGGGGCGGTGGGGCTCAACCAGGAGGACACCGACCACGCGACCGGGGAGCTGGTGGATCCCGACGCGCAGGCGGAGCGCCTGGGGGCGATCAAGGAGGCAGGCCGGCGGGCCGGGGTGGACGTCGTGTTGAACGCGCGGGTGGACTCGTTCCTGAGAGCCGGCCCGGACGCCGACGTGGATGCGGTGGTGAAAGACGCGGTTCGCCGAGGGCGACGCTACGCGGAGGCGGGGGCCGACTGCGTATACCCGATCGCGGCCCGCGGCCGGGACGCAATCCGCCGGCTGGTGGAGGAGATCGGCGCGCCCGTCAACATCGCCGCGATGCCTGGGGGCCTGGGCCGAAGCGAGCTGGCGGCGCTGGGAGTAGCTCGAGTGAGCTTCGGAGGAGGACTGGCCCACACGGCGCTGGAGGCGGCAGCGGCCGAGGTAGAGAGCTTCCTCGCCCGCTAAGAGGCCGCGGCAACTGTCCCCCGAGGCGTTTGACAGCCCGCAGGTGGGGGACTACGGTCGCCTTACCCCCTCCGGTCGCAAGGATGGTCGCTGACGGACTCGCACGCCCCAGGTTGCAGCACTGATCAGACGGCCCGCCTCGCGTTCAGCAGGACCGCCCTGATAGGCGGGATTGTGGCGGTCTGCGCGCTGACCGCGCTCATAGCGCCTTCGCCAGCAAGCGGGCAGCCTGACCCACCGTCGTTGAAACACGCCTGCTCTCCGGACCCGACGAACTGCGCCACGTGGTACAGAAGCCCGGTGACTCTCAAGTGGGACTACGACAACACCGCGGCTCACGTCAGCGGCGGAACCTGTTCGGATCGCACCTTCACTTCTGATACCGCTGGCTTCACGGTGTACTGCGAGGTGGCAGACAATTCCAGTGGCGCGACCTACGGCTACCCAGTGACGATCAAGGTTGACCGAACCGCGCCGAGCGTTACGGCTTCGCCCGCGCGGCCACCGGACTACGGTGGCTGGTTCAACCACCCCGTCAGCGTCAACTTCGCTGGGCAGGACCCAATCTCGAAGGTGGCCTTCTGCACGGGCGGCACCTACGCCGGGCCTGACGGAGCGACCGTTACGGTCGGAGGCAGTTGCACTGACGTGGCTGGGAATGTCAGCTTCGCAACGTTCACTCTCAGCTATGACGCCACGGCGCCGCGCGCCCCGGCCGTCGACGCCATGCCAGGCGACCACAAGATTGATCTGACGTGGACGACCTCGCCGGATTCGCAGGCGGAGGTCGTGCGGACGGGTGGGGACGAGTCGGCGACCGTGGTCTATAGCGGCCCCGGTGGCGCGTTTACGGACCGGGGGCTCAAGAACGAGCGCCGTTATCGCTACGTCGTCACCCTGATCGACCAGGCGGGCAATCGGGCCGCCGGTAGCACGAGCACCGTCCCTACTGCCGCGAACCTCCTGCTTCCCCCCAAGGGTCAGCGGGTCCGGGTCAAGGAGCAGGCCGTTACGTTGCCGCTGCTCGTCTGGACGAAGGTCCGCAAGGCGCGCTACTACAACGTCCAGGTCTTCCGCAAGGGGCAGAAGATCCTCAGTGCCTGGCCCGAGCGGCCTCGCCTTCAGCTCAGGCGCAAGTGGAGGTACCGGGGTAAGACCTACCACCTCCTCGAAGGGCGCTACTGCTGGCACGTCTGGCCCGGCTTCGGCAAGCGCTCGGAGCACCGGTACGGGAAGCGGCTCGGCCGGAGCTGCTTCCGCGTGACCCGCTGAGCGCGATCCGACGCGCTCGTGACGCATCCGCCCCGCGCCCGGGTACGCGTGGGCGCAGCACGACGTCACTCAGGTACTCGATCAGTGTGGAGATGGCTCGGGCGAAGATCGCCACGCCCGCGGACGGAGCTTGCGCGGCGGGTTGGGGGGTGTGGGTAGCCTGGATGCCGCATAGCGGCACTGGCGCTACCCACCCCGTCCTTGCCCGGGCCCGGAGAGTCTCCTCGGCCTACGACGATGAGGCGCCCGTCCCCCGTCGCCACCGTCGCGAGCCCGGCGGCACGAGCCTGAGCAGGTCTCCCGCCAGGGCTTCGACGCCGACAGCGGGCTGGACCTGAGTCCATGCCGGACGACATCGTCGCGGCGTACCGGCCTCACTGGCGTGGCTTCCGCGTCGCCCGCTGAGCGGTTCTTCCCGCGAGGTGACGGGTCCGCTTGGCGTGGATACGCTTCAGCGCGGCAGGCCGAGAGACACGAGCATCCTTGAGAACACGATCGCGTTTCACTGGTCCGCGCGGGAGCCGGAGGGCTGGCTTTCGCAGGGGCGTCCCCGCACTCGGGTACGCAAGCGTCCCCCTTGACCTCTCCCTGAACGGCCCCGAGCTCGAGGAGCAGCTGCTCGTGATCGAGAGCGCCTGCGAGGAGCTTGGCCTCTCGCTGGTCGACGTCGTCCGCGAGCACGAGCCGAACGACGCGGAGGCGCGGCCTGGCCTGTCCTACGCGCTGGAGCGCCTCGACGCCGGCGAGGCGTCCTGTCTGGTCGTCAGCGACCTCGAGCGGCTCACTCGCGAGGTGACCGAGCTCGCGACCGTGATCGACCGCCTCGAGCGGAGTCGCATACGGCTGGTCGCGATCGACATGGGCCTGGATACCGCCACTCCGAGCGGTCGCCACGCGGTTTCGCCCCGGGAGGTCGCGGCCCCGCTCGGCGAGGAGGAGCCCGAGCCAGCCGAGGCCGAGCCCCCGCCCAAAGGACCGGAGACTCCCCAGACCGGTGAGGCCCTCCGCGCCCTCGGGTACGCGAGCGTTCACGGCGAGGCGCAGGGCACCTCCGAGCTCGACGCCCAGAAGGGAGCCATCCGCCGTCGCGCCCAAAGGCTCGGCCTGAACCTCGTGGAGGTGGTCCGCGAGCGCGAGCCGGAGAGGGGCCAGGCGCTCGACCGCGCCGGCCTGTCCTACCTGATCGAGCGGATCGCGGCCGGCGACGCATCCTGCCTCGTCGTGACCGGCCTCGATCGCCTGAGCCGCTCGGTCGCGGAGCTGGGGACGATCGTCCAGTGGCTCGAGCGAAACGAGGTGCGCCTCGTGGCGGTCGACCTCGACCTCGACACGGCGCAAACGGCCGGTCGCGCGACCGCCCAGGCGCTCGCCTCGGTCGCCGGCTGGGAGCGCGAGCGGATCTCCGAGCGCACCCGCAAGGGGCTGGCCGCCGCGCGGTCCAAGCGACACGCGTCCGGGGGCGGCGGCCAGGCCGCGCCGGATTGGGGCGACGTGCGCAAGCGGATCGCCGCGATGCGCGCCGATGGCATGACCCTTCAGGCCATCGCCGACGTGCTCAACAAGGAGGGGGTCCCCACGGCCAGGGGCGGGGCGGAATGGCGCCCCTCGAGCGTGCAGACCGCCGCCGGATACAAGCGCCGCAATCGCTCGAAGAAGGTGGAGGACCTCCCGCAGGTCGAGCGGCCGGCCGACGAAACGGCCGCAAAGGACCAGAAAAGGCCTACCGGATAGCGGTCGGGCCCCCCGGCCTGCGTACGAATTACGCAAGGCACGGCTACGTAAATGACCAATCGCTGGCGAGCGTCGGCGATCTGTGTGCAGTGTGGATTTCGGTGCTCAAACGAGTTCCATTTGCAGGGCGTCTCGCTCAAACCCCCCGCTCGCCAAGAGCCATTGGAGCCGTTGACGTCCTGCTGCGCTCAGGAGCGGCCGCCGGATCGCGGGAGCCCGGGACAGCCGCCCCTCCGTCTTTCGATACGCCGGGCGCGCACAGGCCGTCCGGCGGGCGCGCATCGCGCCCCCGACAGGTGCAAACCCCGTATCGAAAGGAGGAGGTGGATGAGCTCCCGACTCATCGCGCTGAGCATCACGGTCTTGTTGCTGGCACTCGGCGGTTCCGCACCTGCGTTCGCGCAGAGCACCGCCGATCAGTCTGCCGACAACAGTGCCGAGTCTCAGGCCTCCAACAACAGTACGACCAATCAAGGGGCAACTCAGAACCAGTCGAGTTCGTCGTCGTGTAGCTACGGCTGCGGCGGCTCCGGCCAGGCTCAGGGGCTGTCCCAGAACTCGAATACTGAGCAGGACGCCGACTCCGAGGCGAACGCATACCAGAACGGTGTGAACGCCAACGTCCCGATCTCGATCGGAGGCGGTGACGTTTACGGCGGCAACAGCTCCGCCACGCAGGACCTGAGCAACGAGGCCGAGTCCGAGGCATCGAACCAGGCCGAGACGAACCAGGACGCCACCCAGTCCCAGACGAGCGACTCGCAGTGCAAGGCGGGTTGCGGCGGGTCCGGTCAGGCGCAGTGGCTCGATCAGAACGCCAACACCGAGCAGGAGGCCGAGTCGGAGGCGAACGCGCACCAGAACGGCGTGAACGCCAACGTGCCGGTCTCGATCGGCGGCGGCAAGGTCTATGGCGGCGACAGCTCCGCCACGCAGAACCTGGACAACGAGGCCGAGTCGAAGGCGACCAACAACGCCGAGACCAACCAGTACGCCGACCAGAACCAGCAGAGCTCGTCCAGCTGCGAGTACGGCTGCGGCGGATCCGGCCAGTACCAGAAGCTCGAGCAGGACGCCAACACCGAGCAGGACGCCGACTCGGAGGCGAACGCCTACCAGAACGGTGTGAACGCCAACGTGCCGGTCTCGATCGGCGGCGGCGACGTGTACGGCGGCAACAGCTCCGCCGACCAGACGCTCGAGAACGAGGCCGAGTCGAAGGCCACCAACGACGCCGTGACCAACCAGGGCGCGGCGCAGAACCAGGACAGCTCATCGAGCTGTGGCTATGGCTGCGGAGGCTCGGGGCAGGCCCAGGAGCTCGAGCAGAACGCCAACACAGAACAGGAGGCGGAGTCCGAAGCGAACGCGTACCAGAACGGCGTGAACGCCAACGTGCCGATCTCGATCGGAGGCGGTGACGTTTACGGCGGCGACAGCTCCGCAACGCAGAATCTGGAGAACGAGGCCGAGTCGGAGGCATCGAACGACGCCGAGACCAACCAGTCGGCCGAGCAGAGCCAGACCAGCGGCTGCGGCTGCGAGAAGGATGGCTACAAGAGCGCCGGCAACGGCGGCTCGGGCCAGGCCCAGAAGCTCGAGCAGAACGCCAACACCGAGCAGGAGGCCGACTCCGAGGCGACGGCCAAGCAGGACGCGGTCAACGTGAACGTGCCCATCTCGATCGCCGGTGGCGACAAGAAGGGCTACGGGGACGACTGCGGTTGCTCCGACGGCGGCTACGAGGGCGACTACAGCGGCGGTGGCGACAGCTCCGCCGATCAGACGCTCGAGAACGAGGCCGAGTCGGAGGCGTCGAACGACGCCGTGACCAACCAGGGCGCGGCGCAGAACCAGGACAGCTCATCGAGCTGTGAC
>JBOGXT010000545.1:0-4347 GCA_050694635.1 Thermoleophilaceae bacterium | reverse complement strand
CCAGAAGGGTGGTGTGGCGAAGACCACGACGACATTGAACCTCGCGTGCGCCTTCGCCGAGAAGGGTCACCGCGTTCTCTGTGTGGACATGGACCCACAGGGGAACCTCACGATGAGTCAGGGCATCGACCCCGACACGCTCGACCTCTCCATGTTCGATGTGCTCGTGCACGACACCGATATCCGCCAGGTCATCCGCAAGCGCGAGATCGACATCGCCTGCGCCTCGATCGACCTCGCCGGCGCGGAGATCGCGATGTCCACCAAGATCGGCCGTGAACGCTCGCTGCAGAAGGCGTTCAAGGCCATCGAGGACGACTACGACTTCATCTGCATCGACACGCCGCCGAGCCTCGGGCTGCTCACGATCAACGCCCTCACGGCGGCCCACAAGGTGATCGTCCCCGTGCAGTGCGAGTATCTGTCCATGCGCGGGCTGATCCAGCTCCAGAACACGCTGTCGATGGTGCGGGAGGAGCTGAACCCGGAGATAGAGATAGAGGGCATCCTGCCGACGCTCGTAGACAACCGGACGGTCCACGCGAAGGAGGCGATCGAGATCCTCGAGGAGAACTTCGGAAACCGCGTGTTCGCCTCCCGCATCAACAAGACGGTGCGCTTCGCGGAGGCTCCGGTGAAGGGGATGTCGGTGCTGAAGTACGACCCGGACGGCAAGGCGGCCTACGCCTACCGTCAGCTAGCGGAGGAGGTCCTGGCGAATGGCAAGCGGTAACCGGGCGAGCATGCGCGAGGGGCCTCTGGCCCAGCTCTTCCGCAAGACGGAGGACGACGAGCCGCAGCCCCGCAAGGACCAGCCCGGCGAGGAGAAGCCGCGCCAGGAGGAGCCCCGCGGCGGACGGCCGCTGCCCGAGGGCGGGCCTTCGCCCCAGATCACGCGAGTGCGGCCCGAGGCGGGCGGGCGCTCGATGGAGCTGACCGAGGCCGCCAAGCGCGCCCAGCAGCGCGCCGAGGAGCGCGCGCGCAGGCGCGAGCGGGAGGCGGAGCAGGAGCCGTGGAGCCGTTACGACGGCGTGCCGAGCCCCGAGGAACGGCTGCGCTCGGTGTTCTCGTCGGACATCCCCGAGAACATCATGGAGCGGGAGCCCGAGCCGCAGCCGGCGCCGTACGCGATGCCATCCGCCGGCCGCGTGACGGAGCCGGTGCTGCGCGTCGTGGGCGTCGGCGGGGCGGGCGTGAACGCGGTCAACCGCATGATCGAGGCCCAGGTCGAGGGCGTCGAGTTCATCGCGGTGAACACCGACACCCAGTCGCTCGAGCAGTCGGCCGCGCACAACCGCGCCCACATCGGGGGCGAGATCACACGCGGGCTCGGCTCGGGCTCGAACCCCGAGCTCGGCCGCCAGGCCGCGCTCGAGGACTACGACCGTCTGAAGACACTGCTCAAGGGCTCGGACATGGTGTTCATCACCGCCGGCGCCGGCGGCGGCACCGGCACGGGCGCGGCCCCGATCGTTGCCCGGATCTCGCGCGAGGTCGGAGCGCTCACCGTCGGCATCGTCACGAAGCCGTTCTCGTTCGAGGGGGCGCGCCGCAGCGAGCAGGCCGACCACGGGGTCGAGGAGCTCGCGCGCGAGGTGGACACGCTGATCGTGATCCCGAACTCGCGCCTGCTGACCGTGCTCGACAAGTCGACCTCGATGGTCGAGGCCTTCCGCGTGGCCGACGACGTGCTGCGCCAGGGCGTCCAGGGCATCTCCGACCTGATCACCCTGCCCGGCCTTATCAACCTCGACTTCGCCGACGTCCGGACGATCATGTCCGAGGCCGGCCAGGCGCTGCTCGGAATCGGCATGGGCACCGGCGAGCACCGCGCCATGGACGCGGTGGCGCACGCGATCGAGTCGCCGCTGCTCGAGACGTCGCTCGAGGGCGCGCGCTCGATCCTGCTGTCGGTCACCGGCGGCCGCGACCTCTCGCTGTGGGAGGTCAACGAGGCGGCGAAGGCCGTGACCGAGGCGGCCCACCCCGAGGCCAACATCATCTTCGGCGCCATGGTCGACGAGAAGGTCGAGGACCAGGTCTGGGTCACGGTGGTGGCCACCGGCTACGGCGATCGCCCCCAGTACCGGGCCACCCCGCGCGGCGAGGGGCGTGAGGCGCGCATCCCGGCGGACCACGAGCCGCGCGTGCGGCGCGGCCGCGAGCGCACCGCGTCGACCCTCACCGACATCGACGTGCCCGAGTTCATCCCGCGGTAATCCGGCCGAATCCCCGTCACATCGCGGCGTCCTCGGTCGCTCGCCTGCCAAGCAGGCCACGCTCCCTGCGTCCTTGCGCTGCTCGGGGCTTCAGCCGGATACGGTGACGCCATGAGAGGGGTGGTCGCAGCCGGCCATCCGGTCACGGCGCGAGCCGGGGCCGATGTGCTGCGCGACGGCGGCAGCGCCGTCGACGCCGCCGTGGCCTGCGTGCTGATGTCGTTCGTGGCCGAGTCGCCGCTGACCGGGCCGGGGGCGGGCGGCTTCATGCTCGTGCACACCGCGGGCGGCGAGGATCACCTGCTCGACTTCTTCGTCGCGGCGCCGGGGCGCGGGCTCGACGGCGCCGAGCCTGCGGCGCTCACCCCGATCGACGTCCGATTCTCGGAGACCGCGATCCAGCGCTTCAACGTCGGGCCCTCCTCGTGCGGCGCCTACGGGACCACTCTGGGATTGGCCGCGGCGCTCGAGCGCTTCGGCAGCGTCCGCCTGGGCGACCTGACCTCGGGCCCCGCCCGCGCGGCGCGCGAGGGCGTCGAGGTCGTGCCGATGCAGGCCTTCCTGTTCGAGGTGCTCGAGCCGATCTTCCGCTCGACGCCGGAGTGCTCCGAGCTGTACGCCCCCGGGGGCCGGCTGCTGCGCACCAGGGAGACGATCCGCCTCGCCGAACTGGGCGACCTGCTCGACCGCCTTGGCGCCGAGGGTCCGGGCTTCCTCTACACGGGCGACGTGGCCGGCGCGGTGAGCGACTGGGTGCTCGAGCGTCGCGGCCTCCTCACGCGCGCGGACCTCGAGGCCTACGAGGTCGTGGAGCGCGAGCCCGCCCGCGTCGGCTACCGCGGCCGCACCGTCCTCACCAACCCGCCGCCCTCCTCCGGCGGCATCCTGATCGCCGACGCGCTCGGCATCCTGGAGCGGCTCGAGCTCCCCCACGACGCCTCCGTGATCGCCGAGGTGATCGCCTCGACCAACCGCGCGCGCGACGAGGAGTTCCTGGAGGGGCTCGCCACCGAGGGCTACCTCGAGCGCTTCCTCGCCAAGGACGCGCTCGACCACGTGGCGACCGATGTGCGCTCGCGGCTCGGGAACACGACCCACATCGCGGTGATGGACGCCGAGGGCGCCTGCGCCTCGGTCACGTGCTCGAACGGCTCGTGCTCCGGGGTGGTGGTGCCCGGCACCGGGATGCACGTGAACAACATGCTGGGCGAGCAGGACCTCAACCCGCTCGGCTACCACCGCCACGAGCCCGGCGCCCGGGTGCCGAGCATGATGGCTCCCACCGTCGTGCTGCGCGAGGGCCGGCCCGAGATCGCTCTCGGCTCGGCCGGCTCCAACCGGATCCGCTCGGCGATCCTCCAGACGATCCTCGGCGTGGTGGACCACGGGCTGCCCGCCCAGGAGGCGGTGTCCAGCCCGCGCATCCATGTCGAGGGGCCGGAGGTCGAGGCCGAGCCCGGGATCGACGAGGAGGCGCTTGCCAAGCTCGAGCGGACCGACTGGCGCGTGCGGCGCTGGGCCGAGCAGAACCTCTACTTTGGCGGAGTGCAGGCGGTGGCGCGCAACCCCGACACGGGCGAGCTGAGCGGCGGCGGCGACCCACGCCGCGGCGGCGCGGCCACGGTCGTGCCCGCTTGACCTGGCGCGATTCCACACCTAGCGTTCGGCGCACCCCCGTGGACGGCCGGACTCGTACCGCACCGCTGGCGACCACGGCCACCGTGGTCTGCGTGGGCGTGGACTGCTCGCCGTCGGCGCTGCGCGCCGCGACGACGGGCAACGAGGGCGACATCGAGCGCAGGGACGGCGCGCTGGTGGCCGTCTTCGGCAGTCTCGCCGCGGCGCTCGCCGCGGCCACGCTGGCGGAGCGTCGCGGCGAGGGACGCCTGGCGCCGCGCATCGGCATCGCCCACGGCGACGTGGTACGGAGGACGGGCGCGCTGGAGGGGTCCGCGGTCGAGGAGGCGATCTCCCTCGCCGGCCGGGCGGGGAGGGGCCAGGTTCTGGTGGCCGACGCCGTCGAGTTGCTGGCGCGGCCGGGGCACCGGTTCGTGCGCCACCCGCGCGGCGGGGCGGAGCTCGACTGGACGGGCCAGGCCGAGGTGCCGCTCCCCGACGGGCTGCTGGC
>JBOGXT010000544.1:0-5124 GCA_050694635.1 Thermoleophilaceae bacterium | reverse complement strand
AGCTGCTTGTTGGGGTAGAAGCCGAAGGTGGCGAGGTTGCCGCGCGCGCCCACGGGCTTTCCGTCGCCGTGCTCTGCGCCCAGGGCCTCGCAGGCGTCCTCCACCAGCCAGAGCCCGCGCTCGGAGGCCAGCGCCTCGAAGGCGGGCATGTCGGCCGGGTAGCCGAAGATGTGCACGGGCAGCAGCCCGGTGGTGCGCTCGCCCACCGCGGCGGCGGCCGCGCGCGGGTCGACGTTCAGCGTGCGCGCGTCGATGTCGCAGAAGACGGGTCTAGCGTTCTCGTAGAGCAGGCAGTTGGCCGAGGCGACGAAGGAGAAGGGCGTCGTGACGACCTCGTCCCCCGCCTCGATCCCCGCCGCGCGCACCGCCAGGTGAAGGCCCGCCGTCCCGCTCGACACGGCCGACACCGGAAGGCCACGGAGGCGAGCCGAGAGCGCGTCCTCGAACTCGGGCAGCCTGGGGCCGAGCGCGAGCCGGCCGGAGCGCAGCGTCTCGAGGACGTGCGCCTCGTCGGAGGGGCCGATGCTCGGCCTCGCCAGCGGGATCACGACGAGGAGGTCGCGGCGCGCGTTCGCTGGTGCTGGGTGCGACCGGGCAGCATGCCCGCCTCGAGCGAGTCCACGAGCGCCTCCCAGCTGGCCTCGATGATGTTCTCGGACACCCCGATCGTGCCCCAGGTGTCGGTCCCGTCGCTGGCGTCGAGCAGCACCCGCGTGACCGCGCCGGTGCCCTTGCGCTCGTCCAGGATGCGCACCTTGAAGTTGACGAGCTGGATGTCGCGCAGGTGCGGGTAGCGCTCGCCGATCGCCTCGCGCAGCGCCTTGTCGAGCGCGTTCACGGGCCCGTTCCCCTCGGCGGTGCGGACGTAGCGCTCGCCGTCGACCCAGATCTTGATCGTGGCCTCGGTCTCCACCCTTCCGTCGGCTCGCTTCTCGACGATCGCGCGCCAGGACTCGAGCCGAAACAGCGGCTCGTACTCGCCCGTCTCCTTGCGGATCAGCAGGTCGAAGGAGCCGTCCGCGGCCTCGAACTGGTAGCCCTCGTGCTCGAGCGACTTGACCCGGTCGACCACGCGGGCGGCGGTGTCGGCGTCCACGTCCGCGCGCGCCTGGACGCTGCCCTTGCCCGACAGCTCCGAGACGAGCACGCGGCGGTCGGCGCCCACGTCGGCCGGGTCGACGTGCTCGAAGGTGCGGGCGTCGCGGTTGACGCCGGCCACGTGCATCCCGCCCTTGTGCGCGAAGGCGTTCGCGCCCACGTACGGCTGGTTCGCGTTCGGGGTGACGTTGCAGAGCTCGTCCACCAGGTGGGCGATCTCGTTCAGCCGCCGCAGCCGCTCGCGGCCGATGCATGCGTAGCCCATCTTCAGCTCGAGCGTCGGCACGATCGTCGCGAGGTTGGCGTTGCCGCAGCGCTCTCCGTAGCCGTTCATCGTGCCCTGGACGAGCCGCGCCCCGGCCTCCACCGCGACGAGCGCGTTCGCGACCCCGCAGCCGGCGTCGTCGTGGGTGTGGATGCCTGGCGCCACTTCACCCACAACGCGCGCAGTCGCCTCCGCGACCTGGGCGGGCAGCGAAGAGCCGTTCGTATCGCACAGGGTCACGTTCTCGGCTCCCGCTTCGGCAGCGGCCCGAACGCACCGCAGCGCGTAGCCCGAATCGTCACGGTAGCCGTCGAAGAAGTGCTCGGCGTCGTAGATGACGCGCTTGCCCGCGCGCACGAGGAACGCCACCGAATCGGCGATCATGCGCAGGTTCTCCTCGGGATCCACATGGGTGACCTTCTCCAGGTGGAGCGACCAGGTCTTCCCGACCAGCGTGCACACCGGCGCGAAGCTGTCGGCCAGCAGGCGCAGAGCCGGATCGTCCTCCGCGGCGGTGCCGCGCCGCCTGGTCATCCCGAACGCGGCTATCTGCGCACCCTCGAAACTCTCCCGTGAGAGCAGGTCGAACAGCGCCTCCTCCTTCGGGTTCGACGCCGGGAAGCCCGCCTCGATCAGGTGCACGCCGAGCGAGTCGAGCGCGTGCGCCACGCGCACCTTCTCGTCGACCGACAGCGACATGCCCTCGCCCTGCATGCCGTCGCGCAGGGTGGTGTCGTAGAGGGTGATCACGTCCCCGACGGGACGGGCACCAGGTCGAGCCAGTCCGCGTACTGCGGGCTGCGGCCGTGCAGGGCGTCGTCGAAGGCGGCCTGGATCTCGCGGGTCACCGGTCCCGGCACGCCCTCCCCGATCGCGATGTCGTCGATCTCGCGGAGCGGCGTCAGCTCCGCCGCCGTGCCCGTCAGGAAGACCTCGTCGGCCAGCGCCAGCTCGGCCCGCACCAGGTTGCGCTCGACGACCTCGTAGCCGCGGTCGCGGGCGATCTGCACGCAGGACTTGCGGTTGATCCCGTCGAGGATCGCCGCGGCCTGGGGCGGCGTGCCGATCACGCCGTCCTTGACCACGAAGATGTTCTCGCCGCTGCCCTCGCAGACGTAGCCCTTGTCGTCGAGCAGGACCGCCTCCTCATAGCCCGCCTTGAGCGACTCGATCTTCGCCAGCACCGAGTTGAGGTACTGGCCGCAGGCCTTGGAGTGAGGGATCAGCGAGTCGGACGAGATGCGCCGGTAGGACGACACCCGGCCGCGGACGCCGTTTCGCTTGCCCTCCTCGCCCAGGTAGGCGCCCCACTCCCACACCGCGACCATCGCCTCCACCGGGTTGTCGAGCGGGTTGAGGCCCATCGGCCCGTAGCCGCGCCAGACGAGCGGCCGCACGTAGCAGCTCTTGAAGCCGTTGCGCGCGATCAGCTCGTGCGTGGCCTCGCGGATCTGGTCGCGCGAGAAGGGCAGGTCCATGTAGTAGAGCTTGGCCGACGCCTCCAGCCGCTCGAGGTGCTCGCGGTGGCGGAAGATCGCCGTACCGCGCTCGGTCTCGTACGCGCGGATGCCCTCGAAAACACCGGTGCCGTAGTGCATGGCGTGCGTGAGTACGTGTACCTTCGCGTCCTCCCAGGCGACGAACTCTCCGTTCAGCCAGATCTGGTCGGCGGTGTTCACGTACTGCTCCTAGAGGTTCGCGAGGACCGCCCGGGTGGCGGCCTCTGTCGTTGCGTTGCCCTGGAGGTCCGGGGTGCGGAGGCCATCCTCGAGCGCGCGGTCGAGCGCCGATTCTAGGGCAGCCGCCTCCGTCTCCATTGCGAGTCCGTGGCGCAGCATCATTGCAACCGAGGCGAACATCGCCAAGGGATTGGCCGTGCCGGTGCCGGCGATGTCGGGCGCCGACCCGTGCACGGGCTCGAACAGGCCCGGGCCGCTGCCGTCGCCGAGCGAGGCGCTCGGAAGCATGCCGAGCGAGCCGGTGAGCATTGCGGCCTCGTCGCTGAGGATGTCGCCGAACATGTTCTCGGTCAGGATCACATCGAACTCCGCCGGGCGCGACACGAGCTGCATGGCGGCGTTGTCGACGAGCATGTGGTCGAGCGGCGTTCCGTCGTGCTGCTCGCCCACCCGGGCGACGACCTTTCGCCAGAGCCGTGAGGTCTCCAGGATGTTCGCCTTGTCGACGCTGGTCACCTTCCTGCTCGCGAGGTCGAACGCGATGCGTGCGATGCGCTCGATCTCGGGCTCGGAGTACACGCAGGTGTCGTGCGCGGTGTCGCCGTCGAGGCCGCGGTCGCCGAAGTAGATGCCGCCGGTGAGCTCGCGCACCACGAGCAGGTCGGTGCCCTCGATGCGCTCGCGCTTGAGCGGGCTGGCGTCGAGCAGCGCGGGGCTGGGCCGCACCGGGCGGAGGTTGGCGAACAGGCCGAGGCCCTTGCGGAGGTCGAGCAGGCCCTGCTCGGGCCTCGGAGCGCCCGGATCGGTGGTGTCCCACCTGGGGCCGCCGACCGCCGCGAGCAGAACGGCATCGGCCTGCCCGCACGCGTCGAGCACCTCGTCGGTGAGAGCGGTGCCGTGCGCGTCGATCGAGGCGCCGCCCACGAGCCGCTCGTCGAGCTCGAACTCCCCCAGCTCGGCGAGCACACTGCGCGCGGCCGCCATGATCTCGGGCCCGATCCCGTCGCCGGGGAGGAGCACCAGCTGTGGAACGGCGGCCATGGGCGGCACGCTACCGCGACCGGCTGGGCTGGGAACATACCGCGCGGGCGATGTCGCAGGAGAACGTCGAAAGACCGAAGCCTTCATCGCGGCCTACAACCGGCGCGACTTCGACGCCGCCGTCGAGTTCTTCGACCCCCGGATCGAGTGGGTGCTTCCCGAGCACCAGAGCTTCGACTCCTGTCGCGGTCCAGACGAGGTCAAGCGCTTCTGGAACGGGCTCGACGAGACGTTCGAGGAGTTGAGGCTCGACCCGCAGGAGTCCGTGGACGGCGGCGACCGCGTTGCGGTCCGGCTGCGCTACTACGGCCGGGGCAAGGGAAGCGGCGCGGAGATCGAGACGGAGATGTACCACCAGGTCAGCATGTTCCGTGACGGGAAGATGGTTCGGATCGAGTACTTCACCGACTGGGGCGAGGCCCTCGCGGCCGCCGGGCAGGGGGGTAGGCGCTAGGCGATCCCGTGGGCCGGAGCCCCCGCCTGCGGCAGCTCGATCAGGAGCTCCTCGGTGGGGGTCTCCCCCGGCTGCTCTCCGGTCGCGGCCGCGGCCTCCGCCGCACGCACGAGATCGATGGCGGTCGACCGCACCTGCGCCACGATCTCCGCCAGGCCGAGGTCTCGGTCCTCGTCGAAGCTCCCGGTGGCCCGCGAGGCGGCCCGGGAAGCGGCGACGCGAACCTCGGCGTGGCCCCTCGGATCGTCGAGCTCGGCGGCCAGCGTCCACACGGCCAGCCCGAGATCGTCGATCGCCCGAAGCAGCGCCGCCGGCGCCGGCCGGCCGCCCCTCACGAACCTCGCCGCGTGGCGGGCCAGGACGCGGGTGTTGCGAACCGCGAAGTCGATGTGCCGCTCGGCGCGTGCGTAGCGACCGAGCTCGGTGCGCGAGGAGCGTCGTCCCGGCGAGAAGCGAGCGGTCTCGCCCCCGATCACGAGCGCCTCGTCGAGCGCACGAAGGTCGTGGTCGATCCCACGGGCCGCCTGAAGGGCCGCCTCGGACCGGATGGGATCTCCGTCCGCGAGCGCCGCCGCCACGTCCTCGAG
>JBOGXT010000543.1:0-3002 GCA_050694635.1 Thermoleophilaceae bacterium | reverse complement strand
GGACCGGCCGCCCGCCGGGTCCCGCTACGCCGCCTGGATCGAGATGTACGCGTCCGAGGAGTTCGCCGAGCTGGCCGCCTGGTGCCGGACGCTCACCGAGCGCGCTGCGCGTTCTCTCAGATGGCTTTATGCGACAGCCTCACGGGGAAGGGAGAGTCTGCTACCGGGTGGGCAGGGCTCCCGGTACTGGTCCGTTCCGCGCGTGTCGCGAGGCTCGGCCGGACGCCTGCTTCACCGCGAGTGCGGATCCTCGTTTGTCAGGTGACAGCCCTCGAGGGGGCGTCCTGGTACTCGTCGTGGCGCCGCAGCCACAGGACCGCCCAGTCGCCCTCGTTGCGCCCCATCGGCGTCCGGTCGAGCAGGGCGTAGTACCCCATCGCGACCTCAAGTCCCCGCCGCCCGGTCACGTAGGTCCGGTAGACGGTTCCGTCGGAGAGCGCGTAGACGCTCAGGCCCGGCCCCTCCGTGACGTATCGAGCCACATCCGTTCCGCACGCGTCGGCGTTTTGCTTCACGTTCGGTGGGATCTCGCCCTCGAGGAACGGCCGCAGCTCCTCCTCGGTGTGCAGGAAGCCCAGATCCCGGTGGAAGTCGGGGCCCACCGTCGAAACCCAGTCGAAGCTCCAGCCCATCCGCCTCTTGTAGCCCTGGAGCTTGTCCAGCGGTGCCCTCGACGAGCAGATCATGGTCACGTCGCGTGCTCCGAGGTGGGGGAAGTTGGCGTTGAGGTTGTCCGCGATCGACGAGCAGGCCGGGCAGCCGGCCGCGTAGTCCGGGCCGAACATGAAGTGGTTAGACGAGCAGCTGCGAGCGACCGTCGAACAGCTCCGCGAGCGACTTGGTCCCGCCGGCGGTCTCGAAGCTGTATTCCTTCTCGACCGGCACCCAGGGAAGCTCCCGGCGTTTGCGCGCCAGCTCGTCGTTGCGGCGGGTGAGCTCCTTCTCCTCCGCGAGCAGCTCGTCGCGGGCGGCCTGCCACTCCTCTCGTGTCCCGACCTTGTGCTGCGTCATTGCCCTGCCTCCTATCTCAGCCCCAGGTGCCCTGGTCGTCTCGGTGCTACGTTCGAATCGGATCTTCGTCGGTTCGGGTCTGCTTGCTTAGACACCCCCGGGCGGGAACGAAACGCCATGCTTCCGCTAGTCGCGCGAAGCAGGAGTCAGCTCGGCCCGAGGGCGCGACACTCACTTCTCGTCAGGCCAGGTGTCTGAGCTGCCCGGGCAGAGGCTTTCGCTAGGCGACGTTGGCATCCGCCGCCCGGCCCCGATGATTCGTCGCCGTGCGGCCCTCGTGGCGGCTCACGCGTCGAGGCCGCGTACACGGAAGCGGTGCCACCGCGCGTCCATGCCCTGCCCGTCGTTCGAGCGGCTGCGACCGTCCCGGATCGGCAGCATCGTCCAGATCCCGAACCCGATGCGGGCGCGCTCGGGAATCAAGGTGCCGTGGGCCTCGTACACAGTGTGGCCGTCGACGCGCCAGGCCGCGGTCGATCCGCTCCGGTCGAGCGTGACCTCGCACGCCCGCAGCCGGGTGAAGTCGTCCTCGAAGTCCTGGTAGGGCGACTCGACCACGTGGTAGAACCGCTCGCCCGCTCCACCACCGCCGAAGCCCAGCTGCTCGTGCAGCGCGAGCATCCGGGTGGAGGTGCCGCAGACGGCAAACACGCGCTGGGTCAGTTCCAGGTCGAAGACGTGGAAGGCGGCCATCCCCCGGCGGAAGTCCTCCGGTTCCCCGCCGATGTTCTTGACCGCGAGGTCGACCGCGAACGTCGCGGGCCGATCCGGCGGCAGCCCGAACCGGCGCGTCGAGAAGACGAGGTACTTGGGGCTGTCGGCCGCTTGAAACGTGTCATGCGAAAGCGAGAAGCGCGGGATGGTCACCCGCACCTCGCCGTCGCCGACGGCAAGCTTCGCACTGGGGTCCAGCGGGATGTGCTCGCCCGTCGGAAGCGGCAGCCGCGCCGGGCTCCAGCGTCCAGCGTCGAGGTCCGGCCCCCTGAGCTCGTCGTAGGTGACGAAGTCGTCACCGCCGGCGGCCGGGGCCTCCGCCTCAGGCGTCACGGCTTCCGCGCCCAGAGCAGATCGGGATGAGCTTCCATCGTTGGGTCCTCTTGGTTGCTCACGTGGAAGGTCGAGGCGGCGATTGGCTCGGCCGCGCGGCCGGATCAGGCTTGCGTCGCTCCGGGGGGCCGGTCGTCGCGTAGGCGGCCGCGAAACCCTCTCGCCAGCTGGGGTAGCGCGGCTCCCAGCCGAGCTCGCGCTTGGTCTTGGCGTTCGAGGCGCCGCGCGCCTCGGTCCCCATCACGACCGCGGCCTCGCCGGCGAACAGCCGCGCGAGCCAACGGGGAAAGCGGCGGGGTGGCCCGGCGCCGAGCGCCTCTGCGAGCGCCGGCAGCCACTCGCGCACCGGCGCGGGCTCGTCGTCGACGACGTTGAAGATGCCCGGGTTGTCGTGTTCGAGCGCGAGCACGGTCGCCGCGGCGGCGTCGTCGAGATGGATGAACGAGGCCAGGCCCCCGCCTTCGGCGACGATCGGGTATTGCCGCTTGCGCACCGGCTCGATCAGCCCGTCGTTGGCGGCGCCGTAGAAGATGCCGTAGCGAAGCGCGATCCCGCCGGCGTTCGTGACCACCTCCTCGAGGTGGCGCATCGCGGCGTTCGACTCGCGCGTCGTCGCGGGCGGGGCGGGATCGAGCGGGTCGTCCTCGGTCTTGACCGGCCCGCCCTCACGCACGCCGCGGTAGCTGGCGAAACTCTGGGCGACGAACCGGTCGACCCCGGTCTCGCGCGCCGCCGCGAGCAGCGCATCGGTACCCTCGGTACGGAGCCGGTTCGTCTGCGCGAACACGCTGTCGAAGTTGCGCGAGAAGGTCAGATCCGCCAGTGCCGTCGCCTGGTGGACGATCGCGTCCGGCGCGGCATCGGCCACGGCGCGGGGCACGGCCTCGCTGTCGATCAGATCAAGGGAGTCCGGCTCAGCGCCGAGCGCCCGTATCTGTTCCGCC
>JBOGXT010000542.1:0-9553 GCA_050694635.1 Thermoleophilaceae bacterium | reverse complement strand
GGTCCGGGCTCGGCTCGGCAAAAAAGTAGCCGGGGCCGTTGGGGTCGGCGAAGCGCCTCTCGATCTGCTCGGCCAGGTCGAGCGCACGCTCGAGCGCGCGCAGCGCCCCGTCCTCGTCGTGGACCGCGTCGCGCGCTATCGCGTCGATCACCCAAGCCTCCGCGCGCGCGAACGGGAGCACCGGCTGGCGCTCGTCCGCGAGGAAGGTCGCGACCGCGCGGATCGCTGCGCCGGGATCGCCGCTCGCGAGCTCGAGCCGCGCGAGCCCGATCGCGGCATCGGACGCATCCTCGGCGTCGACCTCGGTGAGGCGCCGTCGCGCTCGCGCCGGCTCGCCCAGCCCGAGCCAGAGCTCGGCCTCGAGCAGACCGGTCGACACGCGCAGGAACGGCGGCAGCGGTCCGTCCGCGGCGGCTGCCCCGAGCAGGTCGAGCGCCGTGAGGGGCTCGCCCTTCAGGACGAAGAGGCGGGCGCGGACCTGCGCCACCGCCGGACGCAGCAGCGGCTCGTTGGAGTGCTCCAGCGTCTCGGTCGCCTCGTCGGCGAGCCGCTCCGCCGCATCCACCTCACCCTGCCACAGGTGGATCGTCGCGAGGGTCGAGTAGGCGATCGCCGCGTGCGCCAGCCGCGTCCAACCTCGGCGCTCCGCAAGCTGGATCGCCGTATGGGCGCGTGTCCCCGCTTCTCTCAGGCGGCCCTCGCGGG
Source organism: Thermoleophilaceae bacterium (assembly GCA_050694635.1). Lineage (GTDB taxonomy): Bacteria > Actinomycetota > Thermoleophilia > Solirubrobacterales > Thermoleophilaceae > JACVRW01. The sequence continues at coordinate 8,848 of JBOGXT010000542.1, read as the reverse complement.
CGTCCACGGCCGCCGCGTAGCTCTCCGCCAGGAACAGCACGAAGTCGTTGCCGCACTCGAGCGCCAGGCCGGCGGCCTGCTGCAGGTGCTCCCCCGCCGCCCCGAGGTCGCCGGCCCAGAACTCGGCGATGCCGAGGTTCGCGAGGGTGAGGGCGCGCACCTCCACCGCGACCTCCCGGTCCCAGTGCTCGTCGAGCACCACGCGGCCCGCGCTGAGCGCCTCCTCGACGTCCCCGCGCAGTCGCGCCCGGTAGAGCGACGTCGCGGTCGAGGTCACGTCGAAGCGGCGCCGTCGCGGCTCGGGCAGACCTGGCGCGAGCTCGTATGCCCGGATGAGCAGCTCGTCGGCCCCCTCGTGGTCGCCCTGCTCGAGCAGAAGGCCGGCCGTGGCGAGGGCCAGCTCGGCGTCCGAGCGCACGACCTCCCCGGGGATGCGCTCCACCAGCTCGTACAGCACCGTCCCGCCGCCGCGCATGACGAAAACGAGCCAGTGGTCGCCCAGCACCTCCGCGGCAAGCGCCCAATCGCCGGCCGAGACCGCATGGCGGACGGCTTCCAGCGGGCTGCCATGACGTGCGTGCCAGCCGGCCGCGATCCGGTGCAGCCGCGGCGCCTCGCCCGGCAGGCGCCGATGCAGCTCGGCGCGCAGCACGTCGGCGAACATGAGGTGGTAGCGGTACCAGCTCCCGTCCTCTCCCACCGGGCTGACGAATGCGTCCTGCCGCGCCAGCTCACGTAGCGTGTGGCTTCCGCTCGCGGCGCCGGTCAGCGCCTCGGCCAGCTCACCGGACACCCGCTCGGCGATCGACGTGCGCAGCAGGAAGAGGAGCGTCTCGGCCGGCTGGCGCGCGACCACCTCAGAGATCAGGTAGTCGCTCACGGCGCTGTCCCCGCCGGCGAACCCGGCGACGAATACATGCGGGTCGGCGTGGCCCTCTACCGAGAGTCGAGCGAGCTTGAGGCCGGCGGCCCAACCCTCGGTGCGCCGCCAGAGCAGATCCAGGTCGGCGGCCGGGAGGTCGAGGCCGTTCAGCAGCGCGACGGCCTCCTCGCGCGTGAACGCGAGGTCAGCCGCCCGCACCTCGCTCATCCGCTCCGCCACCCGCAGGCGCTGGAGCCGGAACAGCGGATCGCTTCGCGTGGCGGCCACCAGACGGAGGTTGGCGGGTCCGTTCTCGAGGACCCATTCGAGGTCGCGGACGACGCTGGGCGAGCTCACCACATGGAGGTCGTCCAGCACCAGCACGAGCGGCTCGTCCACCCCCGATAGGGCGTTGATCACGCTGGTGAGAAAGGGCCTCAGCTCGCCGCGCGGAGGCGGAGCCAGGGTGGCGAGGTCGCCGTGGGCGGCGCCGAGCGACGCGAGCACGTCCGCCCAGAAGCGGTGCGGATCGGCATCGTCGCGGCCGAGCGGGACCCAGGCGACCGGCCCCGGCGGGCTGCCGTCCGCGATCCACTGCGTGAGCAGCTCGGTCTTGCCCGATCCGGCCGGCGCCGATACGAGGGTGAATGGTCGCTCGACGCCCCGGTCGAGCAGCTCTACGAGGCGTGGGCGGACGACCGTCCCCTTGGCGGGGGGCGGCACGATTCGTCTCGTGGCCAGCAGGGGAGCGAGCTGTTCAGATCCAGGCGTCGGCGGAGTCCCTTCCGGAGGCGAAGCCCGCATGCAGTCAATCAGGTCGGTGGCGTTCCCACAACGCGCGCAAGGCAACGGGCGTGAGCGTCCTGAGGTCCGGAGCTCCGTCCGCCGAGACCAGCACCACCACCGTCTCCGGCAGTGCCTGCTCGAGCAGACGGGATGTCTCGCGCCCGTCTATGCCGGGCATGTCCGCCTCCACGAGCACGAGCCCCGGCCGCAGCTGGACCGCTGCCTCCAGCGCCTCCTCGGCGGAGGCGGCCTCCGCCAGCCAGGCGAACCCGGGCGCGGCCGAGACCACCTCGCGCGCGGCGCGGCGGAAGGGCTCGCGAGGATCCACGGCGATCACTCCGACGGGCGTCACGCGCGAAGACTCGCAACGTCCCGGCCGCTCGCCAAGCCCGTGCACGCCAATCTTCAGGTGGTGCACGCACCCCTCTTCGATTAGGGTCGCCCCGACCATGAGAATCGCTGCCGCTGCCGTGGGCGGCGCGCTGCTGTGCTGCATCTCGGTCGCCGTCACGCTCTCGGGTGCCGACTCCGACAACCCGGCGCTCGCAGCGGCGGGACGGGCGCTCATGGTGGCCGCGCCGGTCGCCGTGGGCTGCTACGCGTGGCACCGGCGTCCCGGCGAGCGCTTCGGCCCGCTTCTGATCGCCGCCGGGTTGGGCTGGTTCCTGACCACGCTGGCGGAGTCGGGCGACGCGACCCTCTACAGCATCGGGCGCGTCGCCGGCTGGCTGGTCGAGCTGGAGCTCGTGTACCTCGCCCTGTCGTTCCCCACGGGCCGGCTGCCGGAGCGGGTCGACAGGGTCCTCGTCTGGGCCGTGGCGGCGGCGATCGCGGTCCTCTACCTCCCCACCGCGCTGTTCGCCGACAGCTACCCGGTGCCGACGCCCTACACGAGCTGCGACGACGCCTGCCCGGGGAACGTCTTCTTCCTGCTGGACTCGCAGCCGGGGTTCGTGGACTCCGTGTTGCGCCCGCTGCGGGAGCTGGTGACGGCCGTGCTCTTCCTGGCCGTAACGGCGCGCTTGGCCGTACGCGTGCGCCGCGCGACCCGCGCGATGCGGCGCGTTCTCAGCCCCGTCCTCGTGGTGGCGCTGGCGCGCGTGTTCCTGCTGGCCCTGGCGGTGGGCGTGCGCCGCGCCGATCCGGACTCGCTGGCGGCCGACGTCCTGTCGTGGACGGTCGCGCTGGGGCTGCCCGCCATGTCCGCGAGCTTCTTCCTCGGCCTCCTGCGCGGCCGCCTCTTCGCCGCCCGTGCGCTCGAGGGGCTCGGCATGCGACTGCCCGCCGGTCTCGACCCTCCGGGCCTGCGCATCGCGCTCGCGGAGGCCCTCGACGACCCCTCGCTTCGGCTGGCCTACTGGGTCCCGCTGGACGGGGGCCGCTGGGTGGACGCGGACGGGCAGCCGGTCGAGCTGCCCGCGCCGGGATCGGGGCAGTGCGTGACCGAGGTGGCCGACGGCGACCGGCGGATCGCCGCGATCGTCCACGACGAGGCGCTGCGCGAGCAGCAGGACCTGATCGACGCGGCCGCGGCGTATGCCCGGATCGCGCTCGACAACCAGCGCGTGATCGCGAACGCCGCCCGCATCCTCGCGACCGCCGACGGCGAGCGGCGGCGGATCGAGCGCGACCTTCATGACGGCGCACAGCAGCGGCTGGTGGCGCTGCGCATCGAGCTGGGTCTCACCGAGGAGCTCGTGAGGCAGGACCCGGACGCCGGCCTCGAGAAGCTGCACGCGCTCGGTGGGGAGATCGAAGCCACGCTCGAGGAGATCAGGTCGCTGGCACGCGGCGTGTACCCCGCGCTGCTATCCGACCAGGGCCTGGCGGAGGCGCTGCGCGCCGCGGCGCTGCGGGCGCCGGTGCCGGCGATGGTGGAGCCGGACGGGATCGGCCGCTACCCCCGGGACGTGGAGAGCGCCGTCTACTTCTGCTGCCTGGAGGCGCTCCAGAACGCGTCCAAGCACGCCCGGGGGGCGAGCCGCGTCACGATCTCGCTGACCCACGACGACGCGCTTCGCTTCGAGGTGCGCGACGACGGCGCCGGCTTCGACGCCGAGCCGCTCCCACCGGGAGCCGGGCTCACGAACATGCGCGACCGCCTCGTGGCGGTCGGAGGCCGGCTGACGATCAGCTCCGCGCCCGGCCGGGGGACGGTCGTGGAAGGTTCGGTCCCGCTCGGCGGGTCTGAGATAGTGAGCACGGAACCATGACCGGCACGGACGCCTCGCCAAAGCTCCTCACTCCGCAGCTCGAGGAGCTGCTCGGTCTCCTCGGCGACGCCGACAGCGTCGAGCTGAAGCTCACCGTGCCGGACGAGGACCGGCAGTCGGCCGCCGCGGCTCTCGGTGTCGACCCCCTGGATGCCCGCCTCCGGCAGGTGTTCTTCTTCGACACGCCCGACCTGGCGCTCGACCGGGCCGGTGTCGTCGTGCGCGCGCGGCGGACCCAGGACGCCCCGGACGACACCGTCGTGAAGCTCCGTCCGGTCGTCCCTGACCAGCTCGATCCCGAGCTGCGCGCGCACCGGGACTTCGTGGTCGAGGTAGACGCGATGCCGGGCAGCTACGTGTGCTCGGCGTCTTTCAAGGGACGGGCGAAGGGCGACGTCGCCCACGCGGTGGCCGGGAAGCAGCCGCTGCGCAAGCTGTTCTCGAAGTCGCAGCGGTCGTTCTTCGCCGCCCATGCTCCCGCGGGCATCGAGCTCAACGACCTGTCCGTGCTGGGGCCCGTGCACGCCCTCAAGCTGAAGCTCTCGCCCGAGGGGCTGGGGCGCAAGCTGGCGGTCGAGATGTGGCTCTATCCGGACGGCTCGCGGATTCTCGAGCTCTCAACGAAGTGTGCCCCGGCTGAGTGGTTCGATGCGGCGACCACCTCGCGCGACTTCCTCGTCGGCATCGGCGTGGAGGTGTCGGGCGAGCAGGCGACCAAGACGCGTGCCGCGCTCGGGTATTTCGCCGGCCTTGTCGAATGAACCTGGAGGTCCTGCCGCTCGCCATCACGATGATGGCGGGGCCCGCGATCATGGCGGCGATCGTCTTCGTCACCCACCGGCAGGCGGTGCGCGTCTCCCTGGTGTTCCTGCTCGGGGTGGCCATCGGCACGGCGGTCGGAGTGGCCATCGCCACGGGGCTGGCGGCCCTGCTCGGGAACAGCGTCGAGCTGGGCGACTCCTCCGACACGGGCTCGGCCGGCAAGATCATCCAGATCGCGCTGGTCGCCCTGCTGGTCGTCGCCGCGGTGAAGAACTACGTCGGCCGCGAGACGGTGGAGCCGCCGAAGTGGCTTGGCTCACTCATGGAGGCGGACACGAAGAAGGCGCTCGCGGCGGGGCTGCTCGTGATCCTGCTGGGGCCCTCCGACATCGTCGTGATGCTGACCGTCGGGACGAACCTCGAGCACTCGGGGTCCTCCCTCTCCGACGCGGTGCCTTTCGTCGCCGCGACCGTCCTCGTCGCCGCGCTGCCGCTGATCGGGTTCCTGATCTTCCAGCGCCGCGCTCGCATGGCTATGCCGAAGGTGCGGGACTGGATGAACGCCAACAGCTGGCTCGTGAACATCATCGTCTGCGGCATCTTCATCCTGCTGATCGTCTGATCGGCGATTCACCCGCCCGGGGTGACGACCGCTCACCCCGGCCCCGGTGATCGTCGCTCCATGAGCTCCGACCGGATTCAGCGCGAGATCCTGCCGATCCCCGACCGGCCGTACCAGGGCCTCATCACCTACGACGCGAAGGACCCCGACTCGTCCTTCCCGCCGATCGAGCCGCTGCGACCGCCGGGCGGGGCGCCGAACGTGCTGGTGGTCCTGCTCGACGACGTGGGCTTCGGCGCCTCGAGCGCCTTCGGCGGGCCGTGCGCAACGCCGACCGCGGAGCGGCTCGCCGCGAACGGGCTCAAGTACAACCGCTTCCACACCACGGCGCTGTGCTCGCCCACGCGCCAGGCGCTCCTGACCGGGCGCAATCACCACTCTGTCGGAATGGGCGGGATCACGGAGATCGCCACCTCGGCGCCCGGGTACAACTCGGTGCGCCCGAACACGGCGGCGCCGCTGGCGGAGACGCTCAAGCTGAACGGCTACTCGACCGCGCAGTTCGGCAAGTGCCACGAGGTGCCGGTCTGGGAGACGAGTCCGCTGGGGCCGTTCGACGCGTGGCCCACCGGGGGTGGGGGGTTCGAGCGCTTCTACGGCTTCATCGGCGGCGAGACGAATCAGTACGCGCCGGCGCTCTACGACGGCACGGTGCCCGTCGAGCCCGATCGCTCCCCCGAGGACGGCTACCACTTCACCGAGGACATGACGGATCGGGCGATCGACTGGATCCGCCAGCAGAAGGCGCTGATGGCGGACAAGCCGTTCTTCGCCTACTTCGCCCCGGGCGCCACGCACGCCCCGCACCACGTCCCGATCGAGTGGTCGGACAAGTACAAGGGCCGCTTCGACGAGGGCTGGGACGCGCTGCGCGACGAGAGCTTCGCGCGCCAGAAGGAGCTCGGCGTGATCCCGCCGGAGGCGGAGCTGACCGAGCGACCGGAGGAGATCCCCGCCTGGGACGACATGCCCGACGACCTCAAGCCCGTGCTCGCGCGGCAGATGGAGGTGTACGCCGGCTTCCTCGAGCACACCGACCACCACATCGGCCGGCTCGTTGACACGCTCGAGGACCTGGAGATCCTCGACGACACGCTGATCTACTACATCGTCGGCGACAACGGGGCCTCCGCCGAGGGAACCCCCCACGGCACGTTCAACGAGAGCATCACGCTCAATGGCGCGGCCGGCATCGAGACGACCGAGTTCATGGCCGAGCGGATCGACCAGTTCGGCACGGTCGCGGCCAACAACCACTACGCGGTCGGCTGGGCGCACGCGATGGACGCCCCGTACCAGTGGACCAAGCAGGTCGCCTCGCACTGGGGCGGCACGCGCAACGGGACCGTGGTGCACTGGCCGGGCGGATTCAGCTCGCGCGGCGAGGTGCGCGCCCAGTTCTGCCACGTGATCGACATCGCGGCGACGGTGCTCGACGTGGCCGGCCTGCCCCACCCGACCTTCGTGCACGGCGTGCAGCAGATGCCGCTGCACGGGAGGAGCATGGCGCCGACCTTCGACGACGCGGCGGCCCAGGACCACCGCGAGACGCAGTACTTCGAGATGTTCGTCAACCGCGGCATCTACCACAAGGGCTGGACCGCGGTGACTCGCCACAGCATCCCGTGGGCGCCGACCGAGATGCCCGCGTTCGACGACGACGTCTGGGAGCTCTACGCGCCGGACGACTGGACCCAGGCCCACGACCTGTCCGCCGAGCAGCCCGAGAAGCTGCACGAGCTCCAGCGCCTGTTCCTGATCGAGGCGGCGCGCTACCAGGTGCTGCCGCTCGACGACCGACGCTACGAGCGCTTCAACGCCGATATCGCCGGCCGCCCGCAGCTCGTCCGCGGGAAGAAGCAGCTGCTGTACGAGGGCATGGGCCGTCTGTCGGAGAACTCGGTGCTCGTCCTCAAGAACAAGTCACATGCGGTGACGGCGCAGATCGAGGTGCCCGAGGACGGCGCCGAGGGCGTGATCGTCGCCCAGGGCGGCGCCTACGCGGGGTGGAGCCTGTACCTCCACGAGGGCCGCCCGGCCTACTGCTACAACTTCTTCGGGCTGGAGCTCTACAAGGCCGCCGGCGAGCAGCCGGTGGCGTCGGGCGAGCATCAGGTGCGTGTGGAGTTCGCCTACGACGGCGGCGGCCTGGGCAAGGGCGGCGACGTGGCGCTCTATCTCGACGGCGACAAGGTCGGCGAGGGCCGCGTGGAGCACACGGTTCCGATGGTGTTCTCCGCGGACGAGACCACCGACCTCGGCCGCGACAGCGCCACGCCCGTGAGCGACGACCATGGCTACGACAACGCCTTCACGGGCCGGGTCCGGTGGGTGCAGATCGACGTCGACGAGGCCGCCGAGGACCTGGACCACCTGATCAGCCCGGAGGAGCTCCTGCGCGTGGCGATGGCGCGCCAGTAGCGCACACACACCCGCGATGACCGGGCTCGCAGTCCTCGCGGCCGTCTTCCTCGTCTATGGCCTTGCCTCCAGGCGGCTCGAGCTGAGCGCCATCTCGGCGCCGATGGTGTTCGTCGGCGCAGGCATCGTCGCCGGACCGGACGTGCTGGACCTGGTGGAGCTAAACGCCACCCACGGCACGGCCTTCCACGTCGCCGAGGTGACCCTCGCGGTCGTGCTGTTCGCGGACGCCGCGCGCGTCGACGTGCGCTCGCTTCGCGGCGACGCCGGCCTGGCCGGGCGGCTGCTCGGCATCGGCATGCCGGCCACGATCGTGCTCGGCATGGCGGCCGGTGCGGTGCTCCTCACCGAGCTCGAGTTCTGGGAGGCCGCGATCGTCGCGGCGGTGCTGGCTCCGACCGACGCCGCGCTCGGTCAGGCCGTCGTGTCCAGCCGGCGGGTGCCCGAGCGGATTCGCCAGGCGCTGACCGTCGAGAGCGGCCTGAACGACGGGCTGTCGGTGCCCTTCCTGGCGCTGTTCCTGGCGATCGCCGTGGAGCAGACCGTCCCCGAGGCGCGCGAGTGGCTCGGCTTCGCCGCCGAGCAGATCGGCCTCGGGACGCTCATCGGCGCCGCGGTGGGCGGGATCGGCGTCTGGCTCGTCCAGCGTGCCTCGGAGCGCGGTCTGACGACCCCCCTGTTCGAGCAGTTCGCCGTGCTGGCGCTGGCGGTGCTTGCCTTCGTTCTTGCGGACGAGGTCGGGGGCAACGGCTTCATAGCCGCGTTCGTCGGAGGGCTGGCCGCCGGACGGACCGGCGCCGCCCGCGGCCAGCGCATCTTCGAGTTCACCGACGAGCAGGGGCAGCTGCTGAGCATGGCCGTGTTCTTCATCTTCGGGGTGGCCGCGCTCCCGTTCCTCGCGGACGCCGACCTCGGCATCGTGGTCTACGCCGCGCTCAGCCTCACGCTCGTGCGCATGGTGCCCGTGGCCCTGGCGGTGGCCGGGATGGAATTCCGCCCGAGCACGGTCGCGTTCATGGGCTGGTTCGGCCCGCGCGGCCTAGCGTCGATCATCCTCGCCCTGGTCGTCGCCGAGGAGGAGCCCGAGCTGCCCGCGCTCGGAGCGATCCTCGCGGCGATGACGGTGACCGTCCTCGCCAGCGTCGCGCTGCACGGGCTGACCGCGCTGCCGTTGGTGCGCGC
>JBOGXT010000541.1:0-15424 GCA_050694635.1 Thermoleophilaceae bacterium | reverse complement strand
CTGGTGCACGCGGCCGATCCAGACGCCGCGGCGCGCGCAACCGCCGCCCTCCGCAGCGCCTACGTCCTCGGCGACCCCCCGGCAGCGGCGCCGCCGCCCGTGCTGGAGGTCCTCCGATGACCCCACCGAATCGAGTGTGGGCTGTCTCAGTCCCGCATTCGGTGACGGAGACAGCCCACACGGGAGCGGCGGGGGTGCTGGGGTGATCCCGAAGGCCGAGCTGCACGTCCACCTCGAGGGCACCGCGCCGCCGGCCTTGATCCGCCGGCTCGCCGAGCGCAACGGCCTTCCCGTCCCGGATGGGGTGTTCGACTCGCCGGACCGCTTCGCCTACACGGACTTCCTCGACTTCCTGAAGACCTACGACCGCGCCGCCAGCGTGATCCGCACCGGCGACGACTACCGCGACGTCACCTACGAGTACCTGGCGAGCTGCGCGCGCGACGGCGCGATCTACGTCGAGCTGACCGCATCGCCCGACCACGCCGCCCTCGTGAACCTCGACCACGAGGAGCACCTCGACGGGATCGCCCGGGGCATCGACGACGCCAGAAGCGACCACGGCATCGAGTCCCGCATCCTCATTACCGCAATCAGGAACTTCGGCGTCGAGCGGGCGGAAGGCGTGGCGCGCTACGCGGCGTCGCACCCCCATCCCTACGTCGTCGGCTTCCAGATGGCGGGCGACGAGGAGAGCTTCCCGGCCGGCGACTACGCCGAGCCCTTCAAGACCGCCGCCGAGGCGGGCCTCGGCTGCTCCGTCCACGCCGGGGAGTGGGCCGGTCCCGAGAGCGTCCGCGCCGCGCTCGAGCTGCCGGTCACGCGCATCGGCCACGGGGTGCGGTCGATCGAGGACCCGGCCCTGGTGGAGGAGCTGGCCGAGCGCCGGCTCGTGCTCGAATGCTGCCCCACCAGCAACGTGGTGCTGGACCTCTTCCGAAGCTACGAGGACCACCCGCTTCCCCGACTGGTGGAGGCCGGTGTGCGGGTCACGCTGGGGTCGGACGACCCGCCCTACTTCGGCGCCTCGATCGGGGGCGAGTACGCGATCTGCCGCGAGCGCTTCGGCTTCGACGACGAGAAGCTTCGGAGCATCACCCGCACGGCTATAGAGGCCGCATTCTGCGAGGAAAGCCTCAAACAGAGCTTAATGAGAAGGGTGTAGGGTGGCCCGGTTCTTGGCCCCGCCGGCTAGCCCGGCCGGCCCCGGCAATGAGGAGATTCAGACTGTGAGTAAGACCTTCCGGCTCTTGGTCATGGCGCTGCTCGCCGCGCTCGCGCTCGGCGCGACCGCCTGCGGCGACGACGACGACGACGGCGGCGGCAACGGCGGAGGCGGCGAGCAGGCCGCCGAGTCGATCAAGGCAGGTGTCGTAACCGACATCGGCGGCCTCAACGACCGCTCCTTCAACGCCCTCGCCAACAAGGGCATCAAGCAGGCGGAGAGCGAGCTCGGCGTCGAGACGCGCGTGCTGATCTCCAAGTCGAACGGCGACTACGTCCCCAACCTCACGACGCTCGCCCAGCAGCAGTTCGACCTGATCATCCCGGTGGGGTTCCTGATGGCGGATGCGACCAACACCGTCGCCGGCAAGCTGGCGAACGCCAACTTCGCGATCGTCGACTTCCCCGCCGCGGCGCTGGAGGACAAGCCGAAGAACGTCCAGGGCCTCCTGTTCAAGGAGAACGAGGCGGGCTACCTGGCCGGCTACCTCGCGGGCCTGTGGGCCAAGGACAACGACGCGACGACCGTATCCACGGTCGGCGGCCAGAAGATCCCGCCGGTGGACGGCTACATCGCGGGCTTCCAGGCGGGGGCCAAGAAGGCCTTCCCGCAGGTGAAGACGCTCAACGGCTACTCCCAGGACTTCGTCGACCAGGCGAAGTGCAAGGAGATAGCGCTCGATCAGATCGCGCGCGGCTCGAAGGTCGTCTTCCAGGTGGCCGGCGGCTGCGGCCTGGGCGCGCTCGACGCCGCCAAGGAGAAGGGCATGCAGGGCATCGGCGTCGACGCCGACCAGGCCTACCTCGGCGACCACATCCTGACAAGCGCCCTGAAGAAGGTCGACGTGGCCGTCTTCGAGGCGGTCAAGCGCGCCCAGGAGGGCAACTTCAAGGGCGGCACCGACGTGATCGCCACCGTGGAGAACGGCGGCGTCGGGCTCGGCAAGATCAGCGCGGCCGGCCAGAAGTACGCCGACCAGGTCCAGAAGATCTCGGACCAGATCGCCTCGGGCGAGATCGCGGACATTCCCACGGAGGTCAAGTAGGTCGAGGTCAAGTAGGTTCCACACTCGGTGAGCGCCGACGCACCCGCGCTCGAGCTACGCGGAATAACGAAGCGGTTCGGCCCGGTCGTCGCGAACGACCGGGTCGACTTCGACCTCCGCCGGGGTGAGGTCCACGCCCTGCTGGGGGAGAACGGCGCCGGTAAGTCGACGCTGATGTCGATCCTCTACGGGCTGTACCACCCCGACGAGGGAGAGGTCCGGGTCGACGGTGAGCCAGTCAAGGTCGACTCGCCGTCGCGGGCGATCGAGCTGGGCATCGGCATGGTGCACCAGCACTTCATGCTCGTCCCGGTGATGAGCGTGACCGAGAACATCGTGCTCGGCGGCGAGCCGCGCAGCCGCGGCGGGCTGCTCGACGTGCGCGAGGGCGCGCGGCGCGTCAAGGAGCTGTCCGAGCGCTACGGGCTGGCCGTGGACCCCGACGCCAGGATCGAGGACGTCACGGTGGGCGCCCAGCAGCGCGTCGAGATCCTGAAGACGCTCTACCGCGATGCCCGCGTGCTGGTGCTCGACGAGCCGACCGCGGTGCTCACCGCTCAGGAGGCGGGCGAGCTGTTCGAGGTGCTCCGCGCGCTGAAGGAGGACGGCGTGGCGATCGTCTTCATCAGCCACAAGCTCGGTGAGGTGCTCGAGATCGCCGACCGGATCACCGTGCTGAGGCGCGGCAAGAGGATTGACACCGTGCCGGCCGAGGGGTCGACCGAGCAGAGCCTGGCGCGGCTGATGGTGGGCCGCGACGTGCTGCTCCAAGTGGAGAAGGCGGACACCTCCGCGGGCGACCCCGTGCTCGACCTCGAGGATCTGCGCGTGCGGGACGACCGCGAGCTGGAGGCGGTGCGCGGTGTGTCGCTCGAGGTGCGCGCGGGGGAGATCGTGGCCCTTGCCGGGGTCGACGGCAACGGCCAGCACGAGCTCGTGGAGGCGATCGCCGGGCTGCGGGCCGCGGACTCGGGCAGCATCAGGATCGCGGGGAAGGACGTGACGCGCGCCGGCGTGCGAGACACCTCGGACGCGGGCGTGGCGCACATACCCGAGGACCGCCACCTACGCGGTCTCGTGCTGGACTTCACGCTGGCCGAGAACCTGGCCCTGCGCGAGTACCACAAGCCGCCGCTCAGCACGCGCGGCTGGCTCAACATCGGCCGCATCAACAGCCGTGCCAGGGAGCTGCTCACGGAGTACGACGTGCGCGGCGGCAGCCCCGGCGCGCTCGCGAGCTCGCTGTCGGGCGGCAACCAGCAGAAGGTCGCCGTGGCGCGCGAGATCGCGAGCAACCCGAGCCTGCTGATCGCCCACCAGCCCACCCGCGGACTGGACGTCGGAGCGATCGAGTTCGTGCACCGACGGCTCGTCGCGGAGCGCGACTCGGGCCGCGGCATCCTGCTCGTGTCGCTCGAGTTCGAGGAGGTGCGCTCGCTGGCCGACCGCATCCTCGTGATCTACGAGGGCCAGATCGTCGGCGAGTTCGGTCCGGATACCTCCGAGCAGGAGCTCGGCGTGGCGATGACCGGCGGCGGCGCGGGTCAGGCCGCCTCGTGAGGGACCGCCGGGACCCGGCCCAGGAGCCGGCGGAGGGCCAGACCCTCGCCGGCGAGCCGGGCGCTGGCGAGGTCGCCGTCACCCCGGCCGCGCGGATGGCGGCATACGTCCGAGGCGGGGGCGTGGTGGTTCCGGTGCTCACCGCCTTGCTGGCTTTCCTGATTGGCGGCGTGGCCGTGCTGCTCGCCGGCAAGGACCCGGTAGCGACCTACGAGGCGATCTGGAAGGGGACCGGGCTGCAGTGGGTGTTCCCCTGGGTCACCGGGGAGGACCGCGAGCTCGCGGCGCTCAACCTGCAGCAGACCCTCATCATCACGACGCCGCTGATCCTCACCGGGCTGGCGGTGGCGTTCGCCTTCCGCGCCGGCCTGTTCAACATCGGCGGCCAGGGCCAGTACATCGTCGGATCGATCGCGGCCGTGTGGGTGGGCTCGGAGTTCTCCGGGATGCCCGGCTTCCTCCACATCGTGCTGGCCATCCTGGCGGCCTGCCTGGCGGGCGCGTTCTGGGCGGGCATCGCGGGCGGATTGAAGGCCACGGTCGGGGCCAACGAGGTGGTCTCGACGATCATGCTCAACTACACCGCGATCTTCATCGGGCTGTACCTTTTCGGCCTCGGCGGGCCGCTTCAGAACGACCGCGAGGCCACGCTGCCGGTGTCGAACGACGTGGTGGAGGCGGCCCGGCTGCCGGTCTTCTGGGGCGACCCGATCCTCCAGGGCCTGCACATCGGGATCTTCGTCGCGCTGGTCGCGGCGGTCGTCTTCTGGTTCCTGCTGAACCGCTCCACGACGGGCTACGAGGTGCGCGCCGTAGGCCTCAACCCCGAGGCGGCCCGCTACGGCGGGATGAGCGTGGGCAAGAACTACGTGCTCGTCATGGCCATTTGCGGCCTGTTCGCCGGGCTGGCCGGCTCGCTCGACGTGCTGGGCTGGCAGTTCCGCATCGCCACGAACGACATCGAGATCAACCAGCTCGGCTTCTACGGCATCGCCGTTGCCCTCCTGGGCCGCAACACGGCGAGCGGTACGGTCGCCGGCGCACTCCTGTTCGGGGCGCTCCTGAGCGGCACGTCGCAACGCAACCTCGACCCGACGATCTTCGAGCCCGAGCTCGCCTCCAACCTGACCTTCATCATCCAGGGACTGGTGGTGCTGTTCGTGAGCGCCGACGTGCTGGTGCTCGGCTTCCTGAGACGCGCGCGCGGGCTGGTGTCACGCCGCTCGCGGCCGTCCGGCGCGGCTACCGAGGAGGCACCGCCGTGAGCACCGCCACGATGGCCGCCACGCGGGTCGGCCTCGGCGCCAAGCAGTTCGGCTGGTCCGGCGTCGCGCTCGGCGCGATCGCCTGGTTCATCGCGCTCCCGCCGGCGCTCGTGCGCACGCCGGTCCCCTCGATCCTGCTTGCCGTGACCGCGGTGGCGGCCGGCGTCATGGCGATCCGGGGCGAGGAGAGGCGGCTCGGCTACGGCGCGATCGTGGCGGGGGTGATCGGCGGCGTCGCCGCGGTGGTCGCCACACAGTCCGGCGTCGAGAACCTCGAGCGGGTGTTCGTGTGGTCGGCGCTGATCGCGGCCATGCTGCGCTTCGCCACCCCGCTCGTGCTCGCCGCGATGGGCGGCATCCTGTCGGAGCGCAGCGGCGTCATCAACATCGGGCTCGAGGGGATGATGCTGATGGGCGCCTTCTTCGGCATCTTCGGCGCCGACCTGCTCGGCTCGTGGCTGCTCGGCGCGCTGGTCGGGATGGCGGCGGGCGGCGTGCTGGCGGTCGTCCACGCGTTCTTCTCGATTCAGCTGCGCGCCGACCAGGTCGTGAGCGGGTTCGCGGTCAACTTCCTCGCGTTCGGGATCACCGGCTATGTCTTCATCGCCCACTACGGCGACGAGGGCACGCCGGGCGACGTCCCGCGCGTGCCCGAGGTGACGCTTCCTGTGATCGAGGACATCGACTTCGTCGGCGAGGCGATCGGCTCGGCCAACCTGCTGACCTGGGTCGCCCTGCTGCTGGTGCCGCTGCTGGCGCTGTTCCTGTTCCGCACGCCGAACGGCCTGCGGCTGCGCTCTGTGGGCGAGAAGCCGCGGGCCGCGGACAGCGTGGGGGTGCCGGTGCTGCGGACCCGCTACCTGGCAGTCATCGCCTCGGGGCTGCTCGCGGGGCTGGGCGGCGTCTACCTGTCGATCGCCCTGCTCGGCTCGTTCACCGAGATGATGACCGACGGCCGCGGCTTCATCGCCCTGGCCGCCGTCATCTTCGGCAGCTGGCGGCCGGGCGGGGCCCTCGCGGCGGCGCTCCTGTTCGGCTTCTCGAGCGCGGTCGCCCAGCGGCTCCCGGCCTTCTCGGAGTCCCTGGCGGTGCTGTTCCAGGCGCTGCCCTACGTGCTCGTGCTGATCGTGGTCGCCGGGCTGATCGGCCGCTCCCGCCCACCAGCGGCGATCGGCGTGCCGTACGTGAAGGAGTAGCGCGTGGTGGTCTCGCGTCTCGTCCTCGCCAGCCCGACCGAGGAGGTCGGCGGCCGCCGCCTATCCGACGAGGTCGAGCTCTACCAGCGCACCTACAACACGCTGCTGCGCTCGAGCGGCGAGACCGCCGTGCGCGTGCTCGAGTCGTCGCACCGTGCGATGGGCTCGAGCCTGCACCCGCTGGCCGACAGCGACGAGCCGGACATGGGCGCCTTCATCTACGCGATCCGTCGTCTGCCGGACGGGATCATCGGTGCCGAACTGGTGATCATGGGCCAGGAGGCCGAGGTCTTCGCCCGCAACGGGATCGTCATCGACGAGTGGGAGGAGGCCGACGCGCCGGCCCGCCGGCGGCGCTGGCACGACGGCGGCGAGGGCGTGCACGCCGTGCTGCTCGCGAGCGCCTCCGACGTGGACGACCTGATCCCCACGCTCGTCGCCTTCCAGATCGAGTGGAACAAGCTGCGGGTGCGCCAGCGGGCGGCCGGCTGGCCGCCGGAGCACGAGCCGACCGCCGAGGAGTGCGCGGAGGCACTGGGCGGCTCGGCCGAGGACTGGTCGCGCCTGCGCGAAGCCTGGGGCGAGCACTTCGACGAGCGGCTGCGGTTGATCGCCGAGCGCCGGCTCAACCTGCGCGTCCGCATGCTGGGCGGGACGCAGGTCGGATATGCCCGCATGACGCGGCGGTGGTGGGCGCCGGTGCACGAGCAGCTGGCCGAGGACCGGCTCGGGGCCGCGCCGATGTACTTCGTCAGCTCGAACACGCACAGCCTGGTCAACATCGCGACGGGCGTCGCGCGCGAGCGCGAGGAGACCCTCGTCGAGTTCGTGGACACGCTGCCCGAGGACGACATCCTGCGCGAGGAGCTGGCCGCCTTCCGCGAGGGCCGCGCGGAGGGGTCGTGGGACAACTTCCTCTACTTCGTCGCCCGGCTCTACTTCGACTCGCACGGGACCGAGGGCCGGGCCGCCCGGCGCCGCTCGGAGCAGGAGAGCGGTGTCTCCCACCTGCGCAGCACGACCGCCCTGCGGGTGCCGGCCCAGGTGTTGCCGCTCGCCAGGCTCCACCCCGAGCGGCTCGACCCGCGGATCGGCGACGTCGACGCCGAGGCACTGCGCTCGAGCGAGGCGGTCCTGGTGAACATCGACTACCCGCTCGGCGTGGCGGCCTACAACATCCTGCGCGAGGTCGCGGTCGACACCGCCGGGCTGCGCGGCGTGTACGTGCTCGGCAAGGCCGCCACGCTGAACGCGGACGTGGGCGACGTGATGCTCTCGAGCGTCGTCCACGACGAGCACTCGGGCTCGACCTACTGGCTCGACAACGCGTTCGGCGTGGACGACCTGGCCGGGGACCTGCGCTTCGGAAGCGGGCTGGACAACCAGCGCGCGGTCAGTGTGAAGAGCACCTTTCTGCAGAACCGCGCCTATCTCGACTTCTACTACCGCGAGGCCTTCACGGTGGTGGAGATGGAGGCCGGCCCCTACTGCAACGCGCTGTACGAGATCGCCGACGCCGACCGCCACCCGGTGGGGGAGGCGGTCAACTTCTCGAAGCTGCCGATCGACTTCGGGATCATCCACTACGCCTCCGACACGCCCTACACCCAGGCGCGCACGCTCGGGGCGCGCGGCCTGAGCTACTACGGCATGGACTCGACCTACGCGTCCTCGCTGGCGATCCTGCGCCGGGTGCTGCGGCTGGAGGGCGCGCTGGACTGAGGTTGCCGCGCTCTCACGTCTCCTCGCGGTCGATCCACTTGGGTTGCACGGCCGTGGGCTCGAAGCGCCGCAGCCGCTCGAGCAGCGTGCGCGGCTCGCGCTCCACGATCAGCATCGCCCGGTGGTCCTCGCGCAGGAAGCGCTCCTCGACCGCGTGGGCCAGGAAGCTCGCCACGCCCTCGTAGTAGCCCTCCACGTCCAGCAGGGCGCAGGCCTTGCGGTGCAGGCCGAGCTGCGCCCAGGTGTAGACCTCGAACAGCTCTTCGACCGTGCCGAGCCCGCCCGGCAGCGCCACGAACCCGTCCGCGAGGTCGGCCATCAGGGCCTTGCGCTCGTGCATCGAGCCGACCACGCGCAGGTCGGCCAGGCCGGGGTGCCCGATCTCCCTGGCCACGAGCGCCTCCGGGAGCACGCCGATCGCCTCGCCGCCCTCGGCCAGCACGGCGTCGGCCAGCCTGCCCATCAGGCCGACGGCTCCGCCGCCGTACACGAGTCCGATCCC
Organism: Thermoleophilaceae bacterium; assembly: GCA_050694635.1. Lineage (GTDB taxonomy): Bacteria > Actinomycetota > Thermoleophilia > Solirubrobacterales > Thermoleophilaceae > JACVRW01. Next base: position 6,909 of record JBOGXT010000541.1, on the reverse strand, counting down.
CTGCGCGACGAGCAGCCGGCCGAGCTCCTCGGCGGCCTCCCCGTAGGCCGGCCGGGCGCCCGGACTCGAGCCGCAGAAGACGCAGAGTCGCCGCATGCCGCTAGACGAACGGCTCGCCCGGCAGCCCGGGTGCGTCGCGACCCGTCAGCCAGCGCATCACGCTCGCCCCCACGTCGGCGAGCGGGCCGTCGTGGCGGCGCCCGCCATGGCCCTCGAAGCGGGCCAGCAGCGGGGAGTACTCGCGCGTGTGGTCCGTGTGGGGGGCGTTGGGGTCCACGCCGTGGTCGGCGGTCAGCACGAGCAGGTCGTCGTCGCGCAGCATCCCGAGCCAGTCCGCGACGGCGCCGTCGATCTCCTGGAGCGCCGCGTGGAAACCCTCCACGTCGTGGCGGTGCCCGTACACCTGGTCGGTATCCACGAGGTTCACGAACACGAGGCCCGAGTCGAGCTCCCGGAGCAGCGAGGTGGTGGCCGCGATGCCTTTGGCGTTCGTGGCGCCGTCGTGCTTCGCGTCGATCCCGACGCCGGCGAACAGGTCGCGGATCTTGCCCACGCCGTGCACAGCCACGCCCGCGTCCTGCAACTCCTCGAGATAGGAGCGCCCGGGCGGCGGCGCGGCGTAGTCGCGCCTGCCCTCGCGCCGCTGGAAGGCGCCCGGCCGGCCCTCGAACGGGCGCGCGATCACGCGACCTACGCGATGCTCGCCCGTCATCACCTCGCGCGCCGCCTCGCACGCCTCGTAGAGCCCCGGCTCGTCGAGCACCTCCACGTGCGCGGCGATCTGGAGCACGGAATCCGCCGACGTGTAGAGGATCAGCTCGCCGGTCTCGAGGTGATGGGCGCCGAAGTCCTCGATCACCTCCGTGCCGCTGTAGGGCCGGTTGCAGCAGAAGCGGTGGCCGGTGGCGCGCTCGAGCGCCTCCACGACCTCGGGCGGGAAGCCGCCCGGGTACGTGGGGAGCGCGTGCTGCGGCACGACCCCCATCAGCTCCCAGTGGCCGGTGGTCGACTCCTTGCCCGGCCCCAGTGGGTGGAGGCGACCGTGCACGACCGGCTCGGCGGCGGGCGGCACCCCCTCGATCGGGACGATCGCCCCGAGCCCCAGGCGCTCGAGCGTGGGCAGGTCGAGCCCGCCGACCCGCTCGGCGAGGTGGGCGAGCGTGTTCGAGCCGGCGTCGCCCGCGTAGGCGTCGGCGTCAGGGAGCGCGCCGACCCCGCAGGCGTCGAGCACGATGACGGCGGCACGTGGCATTGCGCCGCGATTATGGCGAGGCATGACCCGCCATACTCAAAGGGTGATCCGTCGTCTGCCACACGTTGACCGCGTCGGCATCGAGGAGCGCGCCGCCCTGCTCGGCAAGCGCTCGATCAAGACGACCGCCAAGCAGCAGGGCATCCGGTTGGCCGTGTCGATGGTCGACCTCACCACCCTGGAGGGCGCCGACACCCCGGGCAAGGTGCGCCACCTGTGCGCCAAGGCCGTCTGTCCCGCGCCCACCATGCCGGAGATCCCCTCCTGCGCCGCGGTGTGCGTCTACCCGTCGCTGATCGGGGTCGTGCGCGAGGCGCTCGAGGGCACGGGCGTGCACGCCGCCTCGGTCGCGACCGCCTTCCCGTCGGGGCAGGCCTCGCTCGAGGTCAAGCTCCGCGACACCGAGGAGGCCGTAGCCGCCGGCGCCGAGGAGATCGACATGGTGATCTCGCGCGAGGCGTTCCTGGCCGGCGACGACACCCGCGTGATGGAGGAGATCGTGCGGGTCAAGGAGGCCTGCGGCGACGCCCACCTCAAGGTCATCATCGAGACCGCCGAGCTCGGCTCGTACGACCACGTCAGGCACGCCTCCATGCTGTCCATGGAGGCGGGCGCCGACTTCATCAAGACCTCCACCGGCAAGGCGGCGAGCGGAGCCACCCCCGGGGTGACGCTGGTCATGCTCGAGGCGGTCCGCGACTACACGGAGCGAAGCGGCCGGCCCGTCGGCATGAAAGCCGCCGGCGGCGTCTCGACGAGCAAGGCGGCGCTTCACCGGCTCGTGCTGGTCAAGGAGACGCTCGGCGACGAGTGGCTCACCCCGAACCGGTTCCGGATCGGCGCGTCGTCGCTACTCAACGACCTGCTGATGCAGTACCAGAAGACGCAGACCGGCCGCTACGCGCGGCCCGAGGACTTCTCGAAGGAGTGAGCTGGTTGGCGACCGCAGAGACCCGCACGCGCATCGTCTGGGACTACGCGCCCGCGCCGGAGTCCCCCGACCACGTCCGCCTGCGCGACTCGTACGGGCTCTTCATCGGCGGCGAGTTCCGCGACCCGGTCGACGGCACGCGCGTGCCGACGATCAACCCGGCCACCGAGGAGCCGGTGGCCGAGGTCGCCTTCGCCGGGCCGCAGGACGTGCGCGCCGCGGTGGAGGCGGCACGCGCCGCGCAGCCGCGCTGGGCGGCGCTCTCCGGGCTCGAGCGGGGCAAGTACCTGTTCCGGCTCGCCCGCCTGATCCAGGAGCGCGCCCGCGAGCTGGCGATCGTCGAGTCGATGGACGGCGGCAAGCCGGTGCGCGAGTCGCGCGACGTGGACGTGCCGCTAGCGGCAGCGCACTTCTTCCACTACGCGGGCTGGGCCGACAAGCTCTCCTACGGCGTGGGCGGCCGCGAGGTGGCGCCGCTGGGCGTCGCGGCCCAGATCGTGCCCTGGAACTTCCCGCTGCTCATGGCGGCATGGAAGCTCGCGCCCGCGCTCGCCTGCGGCAACACCGCGGTGCTGAAGCCGGCCGAGACCACGCCGCTCACGGCGCTGCTGCTGGCGGAGATCTGCCAGGAGGCCGAGCTGCCGGACGGCGTCGTCTCGATCCTCCCGGGCGACGGCGCGGCCGGCGCCACGCTCGTGCGCGAGCCCGACATCGACAAGGTCGCCTTCACCGGCTCGACCGCGGTCGGCAAGGACATCCAGGCCGCGCTGGCCGGCCGCGGCGTGTCGCTGACGCTCGAGCTCGGCGGCAAGTCGGCGAACGTGGTGTTCGAGGACGCGGCGCTCGACCAGGCCGTCGAGGGGATCGTCAACGGGATCTTCTTCAACCAGGGCCACGTTTGCTGCGCGGGGTCGCGGCTGCTGATCCAGGAGAGCGTCGCCGATGTCGTGATCGGCAAGCTGTGGGAGCGGATGGGGCGCCTGCGCGTGGGCGACCCGCTCGACAAGAACACCGACGTGGGCGCCATCAACTCGCGCGAGCAGCTCGAGCGGATCGAGGAGCTCGTCTCGGCCGGCGAGGGCGAGGGCGCGCAGCGGCGCACCGTGTCCTGCGAGCTGCCCGACCGCGGCTGGTGGTTCAGGCCGACGATCTTCACGGAGGTCGCGCCCGCCCACCGGATCGCGGTCGAGGAGATCTTCGGGCCGGTCGTGTCGGTGCTGACCTTCCGCACCCAGGCCGAGGCGATCGAGAAGGCGAACAACTCGGCCTACGGCCTGGCCGCCGGGATCTGGACCGACAAGGGAGCCAAGGCGTTCGAGGTGGCGAGCGCGCTGCAGGCGGGCGTGGTCTGGCAGAACACCTACAACCACTTCGACCCGACGGCGGCATTCGGCGGCTACAAGGAGAGCGGCTTCGGCCGCGAGGGCGGGCCGGCAGGGCTGCGGCCGTATCTGCGGATGTCATGAGCCCCCGGCTGGCGGTCCGCAAGACGTACAAGCTCTGGATCGGGGGCGCCTTCGTGCGCTCCGAGTCCGGCCGCTACGACCGCTATCAGGGGCACAACGTGCCGCGTGGGTCGCGCAAGGATGTGCGCGATGCGGTGAAGGCCGCCCGCGCCGCCGCCGCTCCCTGGGCGGCTCGCACCGCCTACAACCGTGGCCAGATCCTCTACCGCGCCGCGGAGGCTCTCGAGTCGCGTGCAGCCGACTTCGACGTGCCGCGTGCGGAGCTCGACGCCTCGATCGACGTGCTCGTGCACTACGCCGGCTGGACCGACAAGCTGCAGCCGGTGCTCGGCGGCATCAATCCGGTAGCGGCGCCGTTCCTGTCGTTCTCGCTGCCGGAGCCCACGGGCGCGGTGGGGATCGTGGCGCCGGAGGAGCCGGAGCTGCTCGGGCTGGCGGCGGAGCTGGCGCCGGCGCTGGCGGCCGGCAACACCGTGGTGGCGCTGCTCTCGGAGACGCATCCCTTGGCCGCCCTCGACCTGGCCGAGGTGCTCGGCGTGTCCGACGTGCCCGCCGGCGTGGTCAACTTGCTATCCGGCCGCCGCGCCGAGCTGGCGCCGGTGCTGGCGGGACACCACGGCCTGAACGCGATCGTCGACGCCTCCGGCGACCTCGAGCTGGGCGCCGACATCGATCGTCTTGCGGCGGAGAGCGTCACGCGTGTGCGGCACGCCCGGCCGACGACGGGCTATGAGGAGGCGGTCCGCGACGCGCTGGGGCGCCTCGAGGCGGTCACCGAGCTCAAGACCGCCTGGCACCCCGTCGGCGCCTAGTAGCGCATTCGTTACACACGTCACCCACAGGGCGCCATTCGCCCGGCATCGTCAGGGGGGTGGGTAGTTCTGCGACCGCATACGAGCCACTAGGAGACCCACCCCCGGATTGGCGGCTGGCGAGGCTCGCGTCGCGGCAGCACGGTGTGGTGACGCGTCGGCAGCTCGAGGCTCTGGGCATTCGTGGCACGGCCGTCACCCGGCGGATTGCGACGGGGCGGCTTCAGCGGCTCTACCGGGGCGTGTTCGCCGTCGGGCACGTCCAGCGCACGCGGGAGGGACGCTGGATCGCGGCCGTGATGGCGTGCGGCCCGGGCGCCGTCTTGAGTCACCTCGATGCCGCCGCCCTCTGGAAGATCTACGACGCCCGCGCGGCGAAGATCCACGTGACGACCACCACCCGGTCCCCCCGCCGCATAGCCGGCATTCGGGCCCATCGCGCTCGGCGACTCGACGCCGCAGACGTCACGGTGAAGGAGGGGATCCCGGTGACCACCGTCGCGCGCACGCTTGTCGATCTCACGGACCCGCTCGGCTGCGACCGCGTCCTAAGGGCAATGCGGGAAGCGGAGTACCTCGAGCTCCTCGACCTGGACGCCCTCAATGCCGCAGTTCAACGCGCCCACGGCCGCCGGCGACTCGGCGTGCTAACAAGCGCGCTAGCCCGTCATCGCCCCGGCCAGATCGTCCGCGACGAGCTCGAGCACCGCTTCCAGGAGCTCGTGCACGCGGCAGGCTTGCCCGAGCCGCAGACCAACGTGATGGTCAAGACCAGGCGCCGCGTCTACAGGGTCGACTGCCTGTGGCGCGATGAGGGGATCGCCGTCGAGCTCGACGGACGCTCGGCTCATGCGAGAGTGACGGCTTTCGAGGCGGACCGCGCGCGCGACGCCGCTCTCACGGCAATCGGGCTGCGCCCGCTGCGCTTCACCTGGCACCGGGTGACCGAGGAAGGCACCGAGGTGATCGCCGAGCTCGGGGCGACGCTCGCCCAGGCGAGCGCCGGTCTCGACGCCGCGTGATCGGTGGCGTCGGCTTCGCGGCTGGGGGCGACGGTAATGTGCGCTCGATGACCGAGTCGGCCGTCGGCGACATCCTCGTCCAGCGCGACGACCTGGAGCACCGGGTGCGCGAGCTCGCGGTCGAGATCTCGCGCGACTACGCCGACCGCGAGCTCCTCCTGATCGGCGTGCTGAAGGGCGCGGTGTTCTTCCTCGCCGACCTGATGCGCCACCTCGAGGTCGCCTGCGAGGTCGACTTCATGGCTGTCTCGTCCTACGGCGCCTCGACCGACTCCTCCGGGGTCGTGCGCATCCTCAAGGACCTCGATGCCCCCATCGAGGGACGCGACGTACTCATCGTGGAGGACATCGTCGACTCCGGCCTCACGCTCTCCTACCTCTTCCGCATGCTGCGGGCTCGCGGACCGGCCACGCTGGAGGTCTGCGCCCTGCTGACGAAGCCGCAGCGGCGGGAAATCGACCTGCCGATCCGCTACGTCGGCTTCGAGATCCCCAACCGCTTCGCGATCGGCTACGGGCTGGACTACGCCGAGCGCTATCGCAACCTGCCTTACGTCGCCGTTCTGGCTGCCGAAAACGGCTAAGAGGCCACATACACCACTGCTAGGCTTGCGTTTCACCCCCGGAGCGCATCTGAGACGAAACGTCGGGCGGTGCGTAGAGGTCTGAGCAGAGGCTCTATGAGCAGATTCTTCAAGAGCGCGGCGTTTCCGATCCTGATCGTGGTCGTGCTGGCGTTCTTCGCCCAGCGGCTGATCAGCCCGAGCGACCGGAATCCGGATCCGGTCTACTCGGACTTCCTCGCGCAGGTCGAGGACGGGCGCGTCAAGGAGGTCACGCTCAACACGAAGAACAACCGGCTCGACGTCGAGCTCGACGGCGGCCGCAAGTACCAGACCGCCTATCCGGACAACACCGAGCAGAGCCTCGTCAACAATCTGGAGGCGGCGCACGCGACCGTCGACGTGAAGCCGAAGGGCGGGTCGGGCTGGCTCACGGCCCTCACCTACATCCTGCCCTTCGTGATCTTCCTGCTGTTCTGGCTGTTCATCATCAACCAGATGCAGGGCGGGGGCTCGAAGGTGATGTCCTTCGGCAAGTCGCGCGCCAAGCGCATGTCGGTCGACTCGCCCAAGGTGACCTACAAGGACGTCGCAGGCGCCGACGAGGCGGTCGAGGAGCTCCAGGAGATCAAGGAGTTCCTCGAGAACCCCAAGAAGTTCCAGGCCCTCGGCGCGCGGATCCCCAAAGGCGTTCTCCTGTACGGCCCGCCCGGCACCGGGAAGACGCTGCTCGCCCGTGCAGTCGCAGGTGAGGCAGGCGTCCCGTTCTTCTCGATCTCGGGCTCCGACTTCGTCGAGATGTTCGTCGGCGTCGGCGCCTCGCGCGTACGCGACCTGTTCGAGCAGGCCAAGCAGGCCTCGCC
>JBOGXT010000540.1:0-1747 GCA_050694635.1 Thermoleophilaceae bacterium | reverse complement strand
CAAGATGAGCGTGAGCCGGGTGCGGCGGGCGCTCGTCCGCGCTGGCGCCCCGCAGGGCCGGTTCATGGTGTCGTTGCACGGTGTCGGCTGGGCGCTTACGCGCGCGGCCTGAGACGCCGAGGACTGTCTCGTCGAGGAGGAGTCTCTCGTGGATGCGATCTTCGAGGCCTATCTGGCCGCGCAGCGACGCCGACGCTCGTCACCGCTGACGATCAAGGCGGCCACGCACGCGCTCCGCGCGACGCAGCGCTGGCTGGACGGGCACAAGATCGCCGCGGCCGAGCTGAGCCTACTCGAGTGTGAGGAGTATTTCGACGAGCTGCTCGAGCGTGGCGCTGTCTCGACGGTTCGTCGGCATCTCGCCTACGTGAGGGCGGCTTACCGGTACGGCGTCCGTCACGAGCTCGTGGCTCGCGATCCGACGGCCGATGTGAAGCTGCCCTGGTTGCCGGACATCGAGCCGGCCACGTACAGCAACGAGGAGTTGCGGGCGATCCACGCGGCCATCCGCTGCGAACGCGAGGAGATCGCGTTCTTCCTGTTCGCCTTCGCCGGCCTCCGGCTCGGCGAGGTCGCAGGGCTGGGCTGGGAGCAGGTCGACTTCGAGCGCTGGCAGATCCGGCTGACCGGCAAGGGCGGCAAGTTCCGGCTCGTCCCTCTGCATCCGGTGCTGAACGAGGTGCTGCACGAGCACCGAGCGGCGGCGAAGCCGCCGCCAGGAGCACGTGCTCGCGGCGATCCATGGACGCCGCCTGAGCTCGAATAAGTTCGGCCGCGCCGTTCGGGCGCTGGTCGATCGCGCCGGCGTCGACGTCGACTCGCCCTCGCACGCCTTCCGGCGGACGGTCGCGACGGTCATGTACGAACACGGCGTGAGAACACGGGTGATCGAGCGGATCATGGGCTGGTCGCCCAGGCGGATGCACGAGCGGCACTACTTGCGCGTCGCGGACGAGGCGATGCACGACGCGATCCAGATGCTCTACCGCGAAGATCCGATCTGCGAGCGCCAGCAGCGGACGCTGCACCCGGTCGTTGCTCGCGTCCCGGACGCGGAGCCGGGGGCCTGGCTCGCCGCCGAGACCGCATGGCTCGAGCAGCTCGAGCGCCTCGTCTCCGAGCCGGCGCGTGTCCCGCCGGGAGACGCCTGCGAACAGGCCGAAGAAACTGATGTTGTCGCGGCCGCTGAGCCGGGTGTAGAAGCCGCGCTCGCCGCCGAGCACGACCGAGAGCCGCGTCCGCGCCTCGCGCGTGTTGGAGACGACGTCGAACCCGTCCACCCGCACCGTCCCCGACGTGGGCAGGAGCAGCGTCGAGATCACCTTCAGCATCGTCGTCTTGCCGGCGCCGTTCAGGCCGAGCAGGCCGACGATCTCGCCCGCCTCGACCTCCAAGTCGACGTCGCGGAGCGCGTGCACGACCTCCTTACGCGTGCGGTAGTCGCGCGACAGGCGGCTGACCTCGAGAACCGGCATCAAGCTGACCAATCATTGTCAACGGCTGGTCCCGACGCAACAGGGCTACGCGGCGATGTTCTCCGGGGACACGGCACGCGGTGGTCGTAGTGCAGAGAAGCGCCGCAACGGGCTGGCTTCCGGGCGAGCTCTCTCCTGAAGGTCGCCGCCTCGCGTTGCGCTCGGTGAGTGACGCCTCTGGCACAGTGCGCGCATGACCAATGGCGACGCCGGGGCTAACCGGGCGAACGCTCCTGGAGACGACGTGGCGGCTCAGAGCGAAGACCCTGACG
>JBOGXT010000539.1:0-10019 GCA_050694635.1 Thermoleophilaceae bacterium | reverse complement strand
CCGAGCTCGGGTCCTTCCGGGACCCGGCAGCCGCGGCCGCCCATCGCGATCAGCAGGCCGGCCGCAAGCAGCGCGGCGAGCCGGCCCACGTTTCCCCACCGCACCCGGCGCATGCCGGATGAAGTCGCGGCGTGGCGGCCCCTCGCCCCGGCCGGGCCCGATCTCCACTGCTAACCTGGCCCGCTCGATGGCACGGCTGTACGACCTGGTGCTGCTGATCGATCCCAACGCTCCGGAGGAGCGCCGCAACGCGGCGATCTCCGAGGCCGAGTCGATGATCTCGACCGCCGGGGAGCTCGTGGAGTCCCACGACTGGGGGACCCGCCGAATGGCGTACGAGATCGACCACCGCCCCGAGGCGGACTACCGGCTGTACCAGTTCAGGGGCGACAACGCCCTGCTGGAGCGCCTGAACCAGCGCCTTCGGATCCTCGACGGCGTGCTGCGCTTTCGCATCATCAAGGTCAAGCCGGGGCTGCCCACCCCGCCGCCGCCGGAGCACCAGTCGGCCCGGCGCCGGGAGGAGCGGGAGCCGCAGGACACCCGCGTGGCCGCGCGAGCTGCGGCCGACGCCCCCACGGAATAGGACTGGCGTAACGGCTTCGCCAAAGAAGCCGCACTTTTCAGCAACTTCTCGTCAGGACGCACCCAGGGCGGCCGACCCCCTTCGTACACTCGCTCGACCGCCATCGAAGCCGTCTCGAACGGACGCAGAGAAGGGAGCTGGAGCGCCTTATGGCCGCAACGAACTTGAACCGGGTGATCATCACCGGGAACCTCACCCGCGACCCCGAGCTTCGCTCGCTGCCGAGCGGAACCTCGGTGTGCAGCCTGCGCGTGGCCGTGAACACACGCCGCAAGGACAACTCCACCGGCGAGTGGGTCGACAAGCCCAACTACTTCGACGTCACGGTATGGGGGATGCAGGGCGAGAACTGCGCCCAGTACCTGTCGAAGGGACGGCCGGTCGCGGTCGACGGACGGCTCGAGTGGCGCGAGTGGGAGGACAAGCAGGGCAACAAGCGCCAGTCGGTGGATATCATTGCCGATTCCGTCCAGTTCCTCGGCTCCCGAGAGGGCAGCGAGAACGGTGGCCGCTTCACGCCGCAGAGCGACGTTCCGGCGGACACCGGGGACTTCGAGCCGGCGCCGACAGGCGCCCGGGGACCGGACGACGACATCCCGTTCTGACCCCGAAGTAGCGAGTACGCAGGAGCATCAACGTGGCGAAGCAGCGTGGACCAAGCACGACCCGGGACCGCCGGCGCGGTCGCGGCAAGGGTGCGCCCAGCGGCGGGCGGCGGAAGCCGTGCCCGTTCTGCCGCGACAAGGTCGACATGGTCGACTACCGCGACGTCGCATCGCTGCGTCGCGCGATCAGCGACAAGGGCAAGATCCGCTCCTCGCGCGTGACCGGCTCGTGCCGGCGCCACCAGTCGCAGCTCGCGAACGCGGTCAAGCGCGCGCGAGAGCTCGGGCTCCTGCCGTACGTCGCGGACAGGTAAGCGACGGGACCGACCATGGCCCAGGCAATCCTCTTGAAGGACGTGGACACGCTCGGCGAGCGCGGTGACGTCATCGACGTCTCGCCCGGCTACCTCCGCAACTTCCTCGTTCCGCGCAAGCTCGCCCAGCCGGCCACGGCCGGGTCGATCGCGGAGTCGCAGCGCCGTCGCGAGGCCTCCGAACGCGCCGCCGAGGAGGCGGCCGCCAAGGCGGAGGAGGCGGCAGCGCTGCTGCGCAAGACGGTGCTCACCATCTCCCACCAGGCGGGTGACGACGGCCGGCTGTTCGGGTCGGTCACCTCGCAGGAGATCGTGGACGCGATCCGTCAGGCGCGCGGGGTGCGGCTCGACAAGCGCCGCGTGCAGCTCGAGGACGCCATCAGGACCACTGGAACGCACATGGTCTCCGTCGAGGTCGCGGACGGTGTGACGGCGGAGATCAAGACCATCGTCACCCCTCAGGCATAGTCAGTGACGCTGCGCGGCATCGCCTGCCTGCGTCATCGGGGTTCCGCGTGCCCAGCACGCGTTCACCCCTGCTTCCTTGGCGGGCGGGCCGCTCGCGTCCTGACTACGCCTGGATACGGCGATGGCGGTCGCGACTCCGACTGAGACGGGGAGCGTCCCTCCCCATAACGAGGAGGCCGAGGCCTCGGTCCTCGGGGCGATCCTGCTCACCGAGCAGGCGCTCGACGGCGTGCTGCTCGAGGTCGGGCTGAAGCCCGACCACTTCTACCGCCCGCGCCACCAGCTCATCTTCCGGGCGATGATCCGCCTCAAGGAGAAGGCGGAGCCCGAGGCCGTCGACGCCCTCACGGTCTGCGACGACCTGCGCAGTCACGGCGAGCTGGAGGCGGCCGGGAGCGACGCCTACGTCCACTCGCTCCCGACGGTCGTCCCCGCGGTCGGCGCCGTCCTCGACTACGCGCGAATCGTCCGCGACGACGCGCTGATGCGCGGCATCCTGGACACGACCCGCCAGATCCAGGCCGAGGTCCTGGCCCACCGAGGCGAGCCCCGCGACCTGATCGAGCGAGCCGAGGCGGCCCTCTTCAAGATCGGCCACGACAGCGGCACGGGTGAGATTCGCTCGATCGAGGACGTGCTGCACGACGAGATGGACAAGCTCGTCGAGCTGTCGAGGAAGGACGCCGGCCTCACCGGGGTCGCATCCGGCTTTCCCGATCTGGACGATCTCACCGGCGGGTTCCAGGCCGGCAACCTCATCGTGCTGGCGGCAAGGCCGGCGATGGGCAAATCGAGCCTCGCGACCAACTTCGCCGAGAACGCTGCCCTCGACCACGGCGTATCCGTCGCCCTCTTCTCACTGGAGATGTCGGAGACCGAGCTCGCGCACCGCTTCCTCGCGTCCCAGGCACGCGTCTCGAGCGACGAGTTGCGCAAGGGGCGCGTGAAGGCCGACCGCTGGCCGAAGGTAAACAGCGCCGCCGGGAAGCTCGCCGGGGCGCCGCTGTTCATCGACGACTCGAGCGACCTCGGCGTGCTCGAGCTTCGCGCCAAGGCGCGGCGGCTCGCCGCCCGCCACGGCCTCGGTCTGGTGATCGTCGACTACCTGCAGCTGATGCGGCCCGAGGGAAGGACCGACAGCCGCGTCGAGCAGATCGGACAGATCAGCCGTGGCCTGAAGATCCTCGCGCGGGAGCTCTCCGTCCCGGTGGTGGCGGTGTCGCAGCTGTCTCGCGCCGTCGAGTCGCGCAACCCCCCGATACCGATGCTGTCCGACCTGCGCGAGTCTGGCTGCCTCACGGGCGACTCCCGCGTCTACCTGCCAGACACCGGCGAGCACCGGCCGATTCGAGAGCTCGTTGGGTCGTCGGGCTTCCGCGTGATGTCCCTCAACACCGAGACATGGAAGCTCGAGAGACGGGAGTGCGTGCGCGCGTTCGCCACCGGTCGTAGGCCGGTCCTCCGTCTCACCACCCGGCTGGGCCGAACGATCCGAGCCACACCGAACCACTCGTTCCTCGCCTTCGACGGCTGGAAGCGATTGGACGAGATCCGCGTCGGCGAGCACTTGGCTCTACCGCGCACGCTGCCTGGGCCCGCCGAGCCGACGATGTCAGACGATGAGCTCGCGCTGCTCGGCCATCTGATCGGAGATGGCTGCACCCTCCCCCGGCACGTCATTCAATACACGACCAGGGAGATCGGCCTCGCGCGCACCGTCGCCGGGCTGGCCACCAAGGTCTTTGGCGACCGTATCCGTCCACGCTTCAGCGGCGAGCGGCGGTGGTTCCAGGTGGACCTGCCCTCGTCGCTTCACCTGACACATGGCCGGCGCAATCCGATCGCGGCGTGGCTCGACTCGCTCGGCGCCTTCGGATTGCGTTCCTACGAGAAGCGGGTGCCCGAGGCGGTGTTTCGTCAGCCGGAGGATGGGATCTCTTCCTTCCTGCGCCACCTATGGGCGACCGACGGATGTGTGTTCCTTGCTCGGGGGCCGCGGGCCACTCCGGTGGTCTACTACGCCACGAGCAGTCCCGAGCTGGCCGCCGGGGTGCAGTCGCTGCTTCTGCGCCTTGGGATCAATGCGATCCGGTCCCGCGTGCCGGCGAAGCGTCACCGGCCGCGGTTCCATGTGAAGCTCACCGGCACACCCGACGTCCTACGCTTCCTTTCGGTGGTCGGCTGCCTCGGGGACAGACGGGAGGCGGTCGCCTCCCCCATTCGCGACGCCATCGTCGAATCTCGCCCGAACCCGAACCGCGACGTTATTCCCGCAGCCGCCTGGCAGGGCTTGGTCGTGCCGGCCCTGGCCGCGACGGAGATGACGACACGCGGGTTCCAGGCTGGCCTCGGCCACTCCTATTGCGGGACGCGTCTCTACAAGCGCAACCTCGCGCGTGAACGCGCCGCTCGCGCTGCCCGAGCGGCGGGATGCGACGAGCTCCAGCGCCTCTCACAGAGCGACGTCTACTGGGACAGCGTGGTCTCTGTCGAGCCGGATGGTGTCGAAGAGGTCTACGACCTGACGGTCGAAGGGCTCCACAACTTCGTAGCCGAGGACGTCGTTGCGCACAATTCCATCGAACAGGACGCCGACGTCGTCATGTTCGTCTACCGCGACGAGTACTACGACAAGGAGTCCGAGCGGCTTGGGGAGGCCGACTTGATCCTGGCGAAGCACCGAAACGGCCCCATCGGGCGGGTGACGCTCAGCTTCCTGCCCAAGTACCCCAAGTTCGCCAGCCTCTACAGGGACCACGCCGTGGCTCCCGCCCTGCCGTCGAACGGAGGCGTCTGAAGTGCTGCGCCGGGTGGGGGACGACGAGCAGGGCGCCTGTCCCTACGGGGAGTGCGACGGCTCGACATGGATCCTCGACGAGGAGACCAACGAGACGCGGCCCTGCCGCTGCCGCGAGCAGCGAGTTCGGCGTGCGGTCAGCGGAGGCATCGGCACCGGCATCGGGCGCCGCTTCCTCGAGGTGTCGTTCGACCGCGAGCCGATCGTCTCGATCGAGCCGGCGCGCCTTCGGCGGGTGCGGACCTTCACCCGCGAGATCGAGAAGAACCTGGATCAGGGCAAGGGGCTCTGGTTCGACGGCCCGGTCGGGACGGGCAAGACCTCGCTCGCCATCCTGGTCGCGAAGGCGGCCAAGGACGCCGGCCGCTCGTACGCCGTCTACCCTGTGCCGCGCCTCCTCGCCGAGATCAAGCGCACGTTCGACCGCGACGCCAGCGACAGCTACATGGGCTTCTTCCGGCGGCTCTGCACCGTCGATCTGCTCGTCCTCGACGACCTGGGCGCGGAGAAGCAGACCGAGTGGGTGCTGGAGCAGCTCTACTCGATCGTCAACGAGCGGTGGCAGGACCGCCGCTCGATCGTCGTCACGACGAACCTCCCCGACCCCGACCCGGACACCGCCGGGGCGATGCTGCGAGCCAGCGCCCGAGACCTCCGGGACGCGACCGCGTCGGGGCGCTTGTCCGGACGCGACCTCGACGAGCTCCGGCGCATCGTCGAGCGGGTCGAGCGGGCCGCGACGCAGGTGAGCGAGCACGAGCTCGTCGCGGAGTACGACCCAATCGTCAGGCTGCGCCGGCAGATCGGGTCGCGCACGGTCTCCCGTCTGATCGAGATCTGCGACGACCCCCTGCCGATCATGGGCGAGGACCTTCGGATGACCGCGCAGGGCGCCTAGGTCGCGTAGCGGTGGTGGATGTCGAGGACGTTGCCGTCCGGGTCCTCGAAGAGGGCCTGGTGGCACACGCCGCTGTCGATGATGTCGCCCATGAAGGAGACCCCGCGCGACTCGAGCTCCGCGCGCGCCGCCGGCACGTCGTCCACGCGCAGCGCGATCGGGGCCTTGTGGGGACTGAACTCGGTGCCGAAGAACTCGATCTCGACCACCGCGAGGGTGAGGTTGCCGGTCTCGAACTCCTGGGCCGGCGCCTCCCCCCACCGCTTCGACTTCTCGAGGCCCAGCACGGTGCCATAGAACTCCACTGCCCTCTCGAAGTCCTTGGTCGGCACGATCACGAAGTCGACGCCTGTCACGAGGGAGGTCATGGGCGAATCTCCTGCACGGCCCAGCTGTTGCCGTCGGGGTCACCGAAGAACACGAATTTGTAGCCGACGGAGTCGGGCGGGCCGAGCTCCTGCACCTCGCCCAGCTCCACGCCGCGTCCGGAGAGCTCCGCGTACGCCGCGTCCATGTCCTCCACCACCAGCTGGAGGCCCTTGATCGAGCCGGGCTCCATTGGCGCAAGCCCCGTGCCGATCACGATCGAGCACGCCGACCCGGGAGGTGTCAGCTGCACCACGCGGACCGCCTCGGCGGGGCTCGTGTCGTGGTCCACGGCGAAGCCCAGCCGGTCGGCGTAGAAGGCCTTCGCGCGGTCCACGTCCGAGACGGGAACCACGACCACTTCCAGTCGGTAGTCCATGCGGCGCTCCTCTCAACCCAGGTGCTCGGCCAGCCGGTCGAAGGTGGCCCTCATCCCGCCCTCGGCGTGGCCGCGCATCTCGTCGGTCGTCTGGATCGTCGCGCGCATTGCCATCTCGGTCCGCCCGTCGCCGAGGTCTGTGAGGGTCAGGACGCTCACCGAGCCCTTGTGCCACGCGTGCTCGGCGGGCTCCTCGAGCACCAGCCGCTCGGGCTCGACCACCTCGCGGTACACCCCCACCACGGGCATCTCCGCGCCCTCGTCGGAGACGGAGGTCAGGCGAAAGGCGCCGCCCGGCCTCACCTCCATGGTCACCGTCTCGAGCGCCGTGCTCCAGCCGGGCGGACCCCACCACCGGACGAGCTGCTCGGGCTCGGTCCAAGCCTTCCACACCAGCTCGCGCGGCGCGTTGTAGACGCGGGTGATCGTAATCTCCTGTGCGGTGGCTGCCTCAGTCAACGTTTGGTCCCTTCTGGATCTCGAGCAGGTGGTCGCCGAGGCGGTCGAAGCTGCCCTCCCAAAACCCCCGGTAGCCGGCCAGCCACTCGGAGGCCTCCCTGAGCGCGTCGCCCTGCAGCCGCGACGGGCGCAGCTGGGCGCTGCGGCCCCGCGCGATGAGCCCGGCCCGCTCCAGCACCTTCAGGTGCTTAGACACCGCCTGCAGGGTGATGGGAAACGGCTCCGCCAGCTCGTTCACCGTCGCCTCGCCCTCCGCGAGCCGCGCCAGGATGGATCGGCGCGTGGGATCCGCGAGGGCCGCGAACGTCGTGCTGAGCTGGTCTACCGCCACGGTGTGATCATCTGTCTGGTTGATTAACCGTTCGGTTGACGATACAGCGTGCCTTGCCGCTGTCAAGGGCCTGGCCCGAAGCACTCGGCTCGGCCGAGTGCGCAGGGTACGGTGTCTACACTCGGTCCCGCCATGCCTGGTCTGGTGATCGTGGGCGCCCAGTGGGGCGACGAGGGGAAGGGGAAGGTCGTGGACCTGCTCGCCGAGCAGGCCGACCTGGTGATCCGCTTCCAGGGCGGCAACAACGCGGGCCACACGATCGTGCGCGACGGCGAGACGTTCAAGTTCCACCTCGTCCCGTCGGGCATCCTCTACCCCGGCAAGCTGTGCGCGGTGGGCAACGGCGTGGTGGTCGACCCCAAGGTCCTGACCGAGGAGATCGGCGAGCTCTCGCGCCGGCGGATCGACCTCAGCGGCCTCCGCGTCTCGGCCAACGCGCACCTGATCATGCCGTACCACAAGCTGCTCGACCACGCCGGCGAATCGCGGCTCGGCAAGCTCCAGATCGGCACGACGCGCCGCGGGATCGGCCCCTGCTACGCGGACAAGGCCGCTCGGCTCGGCATCCGGATGCAGGACCTGCTCGACGAGAAGATCCTTCGCAAGAAGATCTACGCGGCCATGGAGCCGAAGCGCCTGATGCTGCGCCCCTACGCGAAGGACCCGGAGCTCGACCTCCACACCATGACCGAGGAGTTCCGCATCCTCGGCCACCGGCTCGAGCCGTACATCGCGGACACTCCCCCGATCGCCTGGCACGTGCTGGACGAGGGCGGGCTGGTCGTCTTCGAGGGGGCGCAGGGGGCGCTGCTCGACATCGACCACGGCACCTACCCCTTCGTCACGTCGTCCAACACGGTCGCGGGCGCGGCCTGCGCCGGCGCCGGGGTCGGGCCGCGCTCGATCGACGAGGTGTGGGGCATCGCCAAGGCGTACGCGACGAGGGTCGGCGCCGGACCGTTTCCCACGGAGCTCGAGGAGGCGCTCGGCGAGCGCATCCGCCAGGTCGGCGGCGAGTTCGGCACCACCACCGGCCGCGCGCGGCGCACCGGCTGGCTCGACCTGGTCGCGCTCCGCTACGCCACCCGCATCAACGGGCTCACCGGGCTGGTGCTGACCAAGCTCGACGTGCTGACCGGGATCGATCCGATCCAGGTGGGCGTCCGGTACCTGGGACCGGAGGGCGCGAGGTTCGAGGACTTCCCCTACCACCAGTCGATCGTGCACAAGGTGCAGGGCGACCTCGCGGAGCTGCCCGGCTGGGAGGAGAACATCTCCGGCGCCCGCTCGATCGAGGAGCTGCCCGCCAACGCCCAGAGCTACCTGGACTTCGTGTCGGAATACCTCGGGATCCCGATCGTGATGGTCGGCGTCGGGCCGGGCCGCGAGGAGATGATCTGGACGGGCGCGGCCGAGCGGCTGGGCCCGGCGCCCGCGGCCTAGGTCTGTATCACGTGGGTCGACACGGCCATGTCGTGCAGCGCGCGGTTCTGGTCGTCCCATAGCGGCCAGAAGTAGTTCAGGAACCACGGGATGATCGGGATGATCGACGAGGCGATCCCGACCGCGAGGCCCTTGACGACGACCTCGCGCAGCGCCGCCCAGCCAAAGCCCATCGGCTCGCCGGTGTCGCGCGCCACCCGGATTCCCAGGAGCTGCTTGCCCAGGGTCTGACCGTTGTGCGCGCCCTGGCGCATCATCAGCAGCGGCGCGTAGAGCAGGATCACCGCCGACATCAGGAGGACGTAGAGGATCGTCGCGCCGATCACCGCCCCGGTCGAGGCGTCGTCGTCGCCCGAGACGCCCCACGCTCCGGCGACCACCACGAAGAACAGGATCACCGCCGGAATCAGCAGCACCAGCCAGTCGATCAGCCAGGCGCCGAGCCGCATCCCCCAGCTCGCCAGCGGCTGGCCCGCCCAGCCCGAGGTGGGCCTCGCGATCGGCTGCTGCCAGCCGCCGGGCGGCACCGGCCCGCCGTAGCCGGGCGCGCTCTCGGGGCCCGGAGGCGACGGAGCGTAGCCGGGCGGCCCCTGCGGGGCAGGCGGCGGTGCTTGGGGTCCGGGCGCGGGCGCCTGCGGGCCGGAGGGCGTCTCAGGACCCGGCGGGCGCTCGGGATCAGGGCGATCTGGGGGAGGCGATCCGCGTTCCATGGCGCGAATGAAAGCAGCGCCGCTGGATGCCCGCGCTGCGCTCACCCGGGTTCCGCGCCCGCCTCCAGCACGATCCGCTCGCCGCGGCGCAGGAAGCGCAGCCCCAGCGTGATCGACGCCAGCAGCGCCATCACCGCCAGGGTGATCTGCACGCTCAGGAGGCCCTCGCGGCTCCAGTACACGTCCTCGAGCTCGAGCAGGAGGGCCGACTCGTCCAGCGTCAGCCCCATCCCGACCCCGAAGGGCACGGCGAGGAGCGGCTCGAGGTCCTCGTCGCGCGTGAGGATCGCCCCGGCGCCCGCGGCGAACGCCATCACGATGCCCGGCACGAAGTGGTGGATGTGGCGCCGCCCGAGGCGCACGTTGCGAAACGGCCCAGCCCGTGCCCGGTGGCGCAGCACGTACGTGATCCCCCGGGCCACGATGAACGTGCCGACGAACGAGCTGAGCAGGTTGAACATCGCGTTCTCGCGAGACGACACCTCGAGGTAGCCGGCCCGCGCCACGTGCGCCGTCTCGGCCACCGCCTCCTCGGCCGCCAGCAGCAGGTTCGGGGCGTCCTTCGGCAGCGGCGCCGAGCCGCGCTTCCAGACCCGGCCGATCTCTCCGACCAGCACCGTGCCGACGGCCAGCGCCGCGCCGCCGCCGAGCACGAGCGTGCCG
>JBOGXT010000538.1:0-10938 GCA_050694635.1 Thermoleophilaceae bacterium | reverse complement strand
TCTCGGAGCTCTGCCGCAAGCTGGCGGCGTAGGCCGCCGCGCGGATCTAGGCGGACGTGCGCGCCGCGAGCGAGATGCGCGCGCTCTGCGCCGCCTCGGGCTCCGGCACGACCACGACCTGCTCGATACGGCCGCTGTCCACGTAGCCCTTCAGGCGCTCGGCCGCCTCGACGGGCCCGGCGCCGAGCGACGGAATCCCGTGGTCGCCCGTGACCGGCATCGCCTCGCGGTACTCGAACACGGGCGCGGCCGAGCCGACCTGGCGCACCGTGTAGACGAGCCGCCCGACCACGTCCAGCGTCGCCTCGCCGCCGCAGAAGACGAACGCGGTCGGGTCGATGGCGCGGATCGCGCGCACGACGCGCTCGGGGGGCAGGTCGAAGGCCAGCAGCAGCGTGCGAAAGCCGGCGCGGCGCAGGCCGAGCTCGAGCGCCTGCACGTGGAGCGACTCCAGGTCGAGCCGCGGGCTCGAGTCGAACAGCAGGACCCCCTGCGGGCGGCTCGCGGCCGGCACCACGCGCCGGGCGGCGTGCAGCCAGCCGGTCGCCCAGCGGAAGGCCAGCTCGCGCTCGGCGTCGCGGCCGTCGCGCTCGCCCGCCAGCTCCAGTCCGGGCAGCAGGACCTCCTCCACGGAGCGCTCCACGGAGCGCACCGCCAGGCTCTCCTCCATCACGCGGTCGGCGAGCCCCTCGTCGAAGTGGTCCCAGGCGTCGACCAGCCGGCTGGGTGAGCTCGGGCCCTCGCCGCGCTGGCGCGCCAGCTCGATCGCGGAGGAGATGTTGTGGGTCTCGAGCAGCGCGCGGCGCAGCGACTCGAGCTCCGCCAGGTCGTACTGGCGGTGGCCGCCCTGCGTGCGACGCGGCTTCGGATAGCCGAAGCGGCGCTCCCAGCTGCGCAGCGTGTTGGGGCTCACGCCGAGCAGCTCGGCGGCTGCATTCGTCCTGATACCGCTCACATCGCCTCCGTCCCGTGTGAATCGCAGCAGCTGTGCGCCATTACTTCGCACGTCGCCACCCCCAGTTCGAGGTGTGCTGCGCTCTTGCACAGGTTTTCGGCACGAGCCCCATTACCTTGATAGAGCTTTCTGCCCCCTAGACGGATGTCGCGCAAGCAGTGCAGAGGTTCTTGCACCCATCCGGCGCAGCAGCTAACCGCGCCGCGGACCGCGCGTCAGCGGCGCCCGAACTCGCTCGGCTCAACCGTGACAAGCGCTGCGCGGGGCGGTCCACACGTGGCAATCCGTGCCGCGAGCGTGCCGACCGCGTCGGCGCCCGGCGCGGCCACCCTCAGCGGCATGACGACCGGGTCGCAGGCGCGCTGGGCGGCGAGACCGGCGTGCCGCGCGAGCTGGTCGTCGCCCAGCGGGCTCGTGACCAGGTCGAGCAGATGCCTTCCCACGACCTCCTCCTCCTTGCCGAAGATCCGCTCGCCGGCTTGGCTGACGGCGGTCACGCCGAGGTCGTAGGTGCAGATCACGAACGCGGCGGCGTCGCCCGGAAGCGCGTCCCGAGCGCAGGTCAGCAGCATGCCCATCTCGCAGCGCCCGCAGATGCGCCGGCGCAGCTCGGGTCGGCCGGGCGGCTCGTCCGCGGGGTGTCCGCAGCGCGAGCAGAAGCGGATCGGCTTCGGCCGTTCCCCGCCGGTCGGAACCCACGACCGCTCGATCCGGATGAGCGCCGTCACGATGCGGCGATGAGAACACGGAAGTGAACCAGTTGGTTCAAGCGTGCACGCAATGCACCGGTTCGGTGGCGAACCCCGTGCGAAAGCGGAAATTTCGGCACGTACGACCGCTCGCATCGCGGCGGCTATAGCCTTCTGCAACATGGCTGTCAGTCACGAGCTCTGGGGCCCGGAGACGGGCAAGGCGGTCGAGAACTTCCCGGTCTCGGGCGAGCGCGTGCCGGTGCCGGTCGTGCGCTGGCTCGGCCGGATCAAGGCCGCCGCGGCGCGCGTGAACGCCGAGCTCGGCCTGCTCGACCCCGACATCGCCGAGCGCATCGCGCGCGCCGGGGACGAGGTGGCAAACGGCGAGCACGACGACCAGTTCCCGATCGACGTGTTCCAGACCGGCTCCGGCACGTCGTCCAACATGAACGCCAACGAGGTGATCGCGAACCTGGCCGGCGACGAGGCCCACGCAAACGACCACGTGAACATGGGTCAGTCGTCCAACGACGTCTTCCCCTCGGCCGTCCACCTCGCCGCGGTCGACGCCGTGCGCACCGATCTGCTCCCGGCGCTCGAGCAGCTCGCCGCCTCGTTCCAGGCCAAGGCGGACCAGTGGGCCGACGTGGTCAAGGCGGGGCGCACCCACATGATGGACGCCGTGCCCGTCACGCTCGGTCAGGAGCTGGGCGGCTACGCGGCTCAGATCACGCTCGGGCGCGACCGGGTGCGTGACGCGCTCGGCCGCGCCGCGCAGATCCCCCTGGGCGGCACCGCCACCGGCACTGGCCTCAACACGCACGCCGAGTTCGCCGAGCGGGTGCGCCGGGAGCTCGGGCTCGGCGAGGCTCCCCTCGACCCCTTCGAGGCGCAGGGCAACCGCGACGCGCTCGTCGAGCTCCACGGCGCGCTGAAGGTGGTCGCCGTCTCGCTCACGAAGATCGCCAACGACCTCGTCCTGATGGGCTCGGGGCCGCGCACCGGGCTCGTCGAGCTCCAGCTGCCAGAGCTCCAGAAGGGCTCGTCGATCATGCCGGGCAAGGTCAACCCCGTGATCCCCGAGGTCGTGCTGCAGGTGGCCGCGCAGGTGATCGGCAACGACACCGCCGTCACGGTGGCCGGCACCCAGGGCAACTTCGAGTTGAACGTGCGCGTGCCGATGATCGCCCGCAACCTGTTCGAGTCGATTCGCATCCTCAGCTCGGCCGCGCGGATGCTGGCCGAGAAGTGCGTGGACGGCCTGGAGGCGAACGAGGAGACGCTTCGCCGGCACGCCGAGTCGACCCCCGCGATCGCGACGGCGCTCAACCCGCACATCGGCTACGACCGGGCGACCGAGATCGTCAACGAGGCGGTCGCGTCGCGGCGCACGATCCGCGAGGTGGCGCTCGAGCAGGGCGTCGACGAGGAGACGCTCGACCGGGCGCTGGACCTGCGCGCGATGGCGCGCGGCGCGAAGACCTAGCGCGCGCGGCGGCAGTCGTCGAGGCGCGCGGTCCGGAAAGCGTCCGGGTCGGCGCAGCGCATGCGGAGAGCGAATCCGCGCGCACCCGGCCGAGCCGGCTGCTTACGGCTGGGGGCGCCTGCGGCTGTGCCCGAGAGCATGTACGGCATCGGGTCGATCGGCGTGTTCCAGCGGCGCACCTCGAAGTGGAGGTGGGGGCCGGTCGAGTACCCGGTCGAGCCCACGTAGCCGATCCGCGTGCCGCCCGAGACGTTCTCGCCCACCCACGAGGTGATCTGCGACAGGTGCGCGTACCAGGTCGTGTAGCCGAGCCGGTGCTGGACGACGACCAGGTTGCCGTAGCCGCCCGAGTTCCAGCCGGCGAAGATCGTGGTGCCCACCCCGGCGGCCCCGACGCGCGTGCCCTGCGCGACTGGGAAGTCGATCCCGGCGTGGCGGTGCCCGCCGGCGCGTGGGGCGCCAAAGCGGTCACCGATCGGCCCCTCCACCGGCCGGTAGAAGCGCACGTCGCCGACCGTGACGGTGGTGGGCGTGCTCGAGGAGGAGCGTCCCCGCAGTGCCGCGATCGTCGTCGGCCCGGCGATCCCGTCCACGCCCAGGCCGTTCGCCGACTGGAAGCTCGTGACCGCTTGGGTCGTGGCCGGGCCGAAGACGCCGTCTACGCCGCCGGGTGGAAAGCCGTGGCGCTGGAGGCGAAACTGAAGCGCCGCCACGTCCCAGCCGCGATTGCCCTGCTGGATCACGCGGGCGCCGAGGCGCGGCCGGCCAAGCCGGCCTAGCGCACGGCGGGTCTGCGGGCCGGCGATCCCGTCTACGAGCAGGTGGCGGCGGCGCTGGAAGCGCTGCACCCCGCGCCTGGTGAACGGCCCCTTCACGCCGTCCACCGCGATCGGGTAGAGGCCCAAGGACTTCAGGGCAGATTGAAGCGCGGCCACCCTTGCGCTGCTCGCAGCAGCCTGCTGCGAAATGGCAAGCACGAGCATCCATGCCACGAGGACCGCGCCGGCAAAAAGCCGAACGCGAGGCATCGGTCCCAGGCTTGCCCAGACGGCCCCGAGACGCAAGGGCGTGCACGAGATCGTGCGGGCTGGGCCGGACGGCTACGCGGCCGAGCCGGCGCCTTCGCGCCAGGTGAGAGCCGCGTCCCGCGCGGCGGCCACGAACGCCTGCACGGCCGGAGCCAACCTCTGGTCGACGTGCCAGGACAGGGCGACCCGGCGCGGCGGCACGCAGCCGCCGAGCTCCACCGTGGTGGTGCGGGGGTCGGCGTGGTCGATCGACAGGCGGGTCAGCAGCGCCACCCCGCGGCCCTCCGCCACCATCGCCTGGATGATCGCGTTGTCGTCGGCATAGGCCACTCGGTTCAGGTCGATCCCGAGTCCGCGCAGGTAGGACTCGACCCGCTGCTCGGTGCGGCAGTCGCGGTACCCGATCAAGGTGAGCGAGGGCAGCTCCCGGAGCGCGAGCGTCGGGCCCCGCCCCGGCCAGTCGGCCGGGACCAGCAGGGTGAAGGGATCTTCGATCAGCTCCTCGGTCGCGAAAGGGCCGCTCGGGACGGGCAGGATGCAGAAGGTCACGTCGAGGCTCCCGCTCCGCACCAGCTCGACCAGGTCGCGGTCATCGCAAGCCTCGTGGATCTCGAGGCGCAGGTCCGGATGCGTCTCGGCCATCCGAGCCGCCGCGTTGGGAAGAACACGCACGCCGACGCTCTGGTAGGTGCCCACACGCAGGGTCCCGGCGCGCCCGGCGCTGAGCGCCTCGAGCTGCGAGCGGGCTATCCGCACCCGGGCGAGGATCGCCTCGGCGTGATCGAGCAGCAGTCCGCCCGCGGGGGTCAGTCCCACCGGCCTGCGACCACCGGGCCGGTCGATCAGCGGTTCGCCGATGAGCCGCTCGAGGGCCGCAATCTGCTGGCTGATGGCCGACTGCGTGTAGCCGAGCACGTCGGCGGCACGGCCGAAGGAGCCGGTGGTGGCGATCGCCTCGAGCGCGGCCAGGTAACGCAGCTCCAGGCGCAGCCAGCCATTCGACTCCATGCTCTCACCGTACCCGCGTCGGTGGCCGACCCGCAGCGGTGACCGTTAAGCGCGTGTTGCGATCGGTGCCAGTAGGAATCGGACTTGTTCGAGGCGGCCGTGTTCTGGACGCTCCCGGTCGTGATGAAGCTTCATGGATGGGCGGTGTGCATGCTTGCGGTGGCGGTTGGCCTCGCGGCGTGCGGGGATGACGACGACGAGAGCGGGAACGGCTCGAGTGCAGGCGCCGACACGGTCAACGTCTATTCGTCGCTCCCGTTGCAGGGAGCCCAGCGTCTGCAGACAACCGCGATGGTCGAGGGCATCAAGCTCGCCCTCGAGCAGCGGAACGGCAAGGCGGGGCAGACGACCGTGAGGTACACGTCGCTCGACGACTCGACCGCGCAGGCCGGAAACTGGACTCCCGAGGCGACCTCGGCCAACGCGCGCAGGGTCGCGCAGGACCACGCGGCGGTCGCCTACATCGGCGAGTTCAACTCGGGCGCGAGCGCGATCTCGATCCCGCTGCTGAACGAGGTCCCGATCGCCCAGATCAGCCCTTCCAACACGGCCGTCGGCCTGACCACGGACGAGCCGGGCGCCGACGAGGGCGAGCCCGACAAGTACTACCCGTCGGGCGAGCGCCACTACCTGCGCATCGTGCCGAAGGACACGATCCAAGGCGCCGCTCTGGCGAGCGTAATGAAGGAGGACGGCTGCACCAGGGCCTACATCCTCAACGACAAGGAGGTCTACGGCGCCGGGCTCGCGCGCAACATCGAGAGCTCGGCCAAGGAGCAGGGCCTGGAGGTCGCGGCCAACGAGGGCATCGACCCGAAGGCTCCGAACTTCCGCTCGCAGGCCGCATCGATCGAGAGCTCGGGCGCCGACTGCTTTGCCTTCGCCGGAGTCACGCCCAACGGCGCGGTCCAGCTCTACAAGGACGTCTCGGCGGCCGTGCCGGACGCCAAGCTCTACGGCCCCGACGGCGTGTCCAACCCGGAGTTCTTCGTGGCCGCCGAGGGCGGCCTGCCCGACGAGGTGGGCTCGAAGACGAAGGTGACCGTGGCCACTCTGTCGCCGGACCAGTACCCCGCGGATGGCCAGAAGTTCTTCGACGACTACAAGCGGCGCTACGACGTCTCGAGCGTGGACCCCTACGCGATCTACGGATACGAGGCCATGAGCCTGGTCCTCGACACCTGCGAGCGGCTGGGCCCGGACTGCTCCGACCGCCAGGCGATGATCGACGCGCTGTTCGAGACGAAGGGCCGCGAGTCGGTGCTCGGCACCTACGACATCGACGAGAACGGCGACACGACGATCACGGACTACGGCGTCTACAGGATCGAGGACGGCGAGCTCGTGTTCGACGCGACCGTCCGGGCTGGCCAGTAGGCCCTCAGAGGTTCACGGCCACGTACTTCGTCTCGAGGAACTCCTCGAGGCCCTCCTTGCCGCCCTCGCGGCCGATGCCCGACTGCTTGACCCCGCCGAACGGTGCGCCGGCGTTCGAGACCATCCCCTGGTTCAGCCCGACCATGCCCGTCTCGAGGCCCTCGCAGACCCTGATCGCGCGCTTGATGTCGCGCGTGAACACGTAGGCGACCAGCCCGAACTCGGTGTCGTTGGCGCGGGCGATCGCGTCCTCCTCCGACTCGAACGAGCCGACCGGCGCGACCGGGCCGAAGATCTCCTCGCTGAAGACGCGCGCCTCCCGCGGGACGTCGCCGAGCACCGTGGGCGGGTAGAAGTAGCCGCGCCCGTCGGGGATCTCGCCGCCGACCACGCAGGTGGCGCCCTTGTCGAGCGCGTCCTGCACCAGCTCGGCCACCTTCTCGCGCGAGGGCTGGTCGATCAGCGGACCCACCTTCACGTCCTCCTCGGTGCCGCGGCCGATCTTGAGCGAGCCCATCCTCTCGGCCAGCCGGCGCTGGAACTCCTCCTGGACCGGCTCCGCGACGTGGAAGCGGTTCGCGGACGTGCAGGCCTCGCCGATGTTTCGCATCTTGGCGAGCAGCGCGCCGTCCACGGCCGCGTCCAGGTCGGCGTCGTCGAAGATCAGGAAGGGCGCGTTGCCGCCCAGCTCCATCGACGTCTTCAGCACCTGCCGGGCCGAGGCCTCGATCAGCTTGCGGCCCACCTCGGTGGAGCCCGTGAAGGACAGCTTGCGCAGCCGCGGGTCTTGGATCAGAGGACCGGTGGTCTTGCCCGACGAGGAGGTCGTGACGATGTTGAAGACGCCGCCCGGCAGGCCGGCCTCCTCGAGGATCTGGCCGAGCGCGAGCATCGACAGCGGCGTCTGCTGCGCCGGCTTCATCACGATCGTGCAGCCCGCGGCGATCGCGGGGCCGACCTTGCGCGTGCCCATCGCCATCGGGAAGTTCCAGGGCGTGATCATCAGGCTCGGCCCCACCGGCTGCTTCATCACCAGCACGCGGCTGGTCCCGTTGGCGAACTGCTTGTAGTTGCCGTCGATGCGCAGCGCCTCGCCCGAGTACCACCGGAAGAAGTCGGCCGCGTAGACGATCTCGGCCTTCGACTCGGCCACCGGCTTGCCCATCTCGAGCGTCATCAGGAGGGCAAGCTCGTCGGCCCGCTCGACGAGGAGCTCGAAGGCCTTCCAGAGGATGCCGGCGCGGTCGTTGGCGGGCGAGGTGCCCCACTCCCGCTGCTTCTCCACCGCCGCGTCGAGCGCCGCCATGGCGTCGTCGGGCGTGGCGTCGGCGACCTCGCAGATCGGCTCCTCGGTGGCCGGATCGAGCACCTCGAGCGTGCCGCCGCCCGTAGCGTCGCGCCACTCACCGGCTATGTAGAGCCCCTTCTCGACGCTGTCGACGACGGTCTGTTCCTCGGTTGCGATGCTCATGTTGCGACTGTCTCCGTTCCCAGTTCCTCAGAGATTGCGACGTCGATCGAGTAGTCGATCGGCAGCACGATCAGCGACGGCACGTCGAGCGTGACCGCGTGGCCGAGCCGCTCGCCGAACTCGTCCGCCGAGCCACAGCGCCAGGCCGGGATGCCGAAGCCCTCGGCCAGCTTCACGAAGTCGGGGTTCGTGAAGTCGGTGCCGAAGTGCGTGCCGAACTTCTTGTCCTGCTTCCAGACGATCGAGCCGTACTGCCGGTTCTCCCAGATCACGTTCACGAACGGCGTCCCGACGCGCACGGCGGTCTCGAGCTCCTGGGCGTTCATCAGGAAGCCCCCGTCGCCGTTCACGGTGACCACCCGGCGGTCGGGATGGACGAGCTTCGCCGCCACGGCCGCCGGCACCGCGAAGCCCATGCCGGCCAGGCCGTTGGCGATCAGCACGGTGTTGGGCTCGTAGGCGGGGAACATGCGCCCGATCCAGAGCTTGTGCAGCCCCACGTCCGAGATCAGGATGTCCTCGCGCCCGAGCGCCTTGCGAATCTCGAACAGGGCGCGGGGCGGCTGGACCGGGAAGGCGGCGTCGTCCGCGGCCTGCTCGAAGCGGCCCAGCACGACCTCGCGCAGCTTGTTCGACCCCCCTTGGTGGGGCACGTGGCGGCACTCCTCGCCGAGCCGGGCGAGCACGTGGTAGATGTCGCCCACCAGCTCGACCTCCGGCATGAAGTAGGCGTCCGTCTCCGCGGGGACCGAGTCGATGCAGATGATCTGCTTGTCGCGGCGCGGGTTCCAGTGCTCGGGCGAGTGCTCGACCAGGTCGTAGCCGATCGCGAGCACCACGTCGGCGTCGTCGAAGCCGGCCATCGTGTAGTCGCCCGACTGGAGGCCGACCGAGCCGAGCGCCTGCGGGCTGTCGGGCGCGAGCAGGCCCTTTCCCATGAACGTCTCGGCCACCGGGATGCCGGTGGCGCGGACGAACTCGCGCAGCGCCGGCGCAGCGTTGCCGCGGACCACGCCGTTGCCGGCGAGCGCGACGGGGTTGATGGCGCCGCGGATCAGATCGGCCGCCTTGAGCAGCTCGCGCGCCGCGGGCTCGGGCCGGGCCTGGCGGCGCCGCGGCAGGGGCTCGGCGTCGGTCTCGGCCTCCATCACGTCCTCGGGCAGCTCGATGTGGGTCGCGCCGGGCTTCTCGCCCTCGGCCAGCTTGAACGCCTTGCGGACGACCTCGGGGATGATCGCGGGGTCGGAGAGCCGGGCGTTCCACTTGGTGATCGGCCGCATGACGCGCAGCAGGTCGATGTACTGGTGCGACTCCTTGTGCATGCGCTCGAGGTCGCCCTGGCCGGTGAGCGCCACCAGCGGGGCGCGGTCGAGGAAGGCGTCAGCGACCGCGGTGACCAGGTTGAGCGCGCCGGGCCCAAGCGTGCCCAGGCAGACGCCTGCGTGGCCGGTCAGCCGGCCGTAGACGTCGGCCATGTACGCCCCGCCCTGCTCGTGGCGCACGGGTATGAACTCGATCGAGGAGCGCGACAGCGACTCGTTGAGGTCGAGCGTCTCCTCGCCAGGGATGCCGAACACGTGCTTGACGCCCTCGACCTCGAGGCACTCGACAAAGACGTCCGACGCCTTTCGCTTCGCCATGCTCCGGGTGACGATACCCATCCCTACCCTGCGCAGCCGGCCGAGCCGGCTGCTTCGGACCCCGACCTTCAGTCCCGCTACCTTGGGCCGATATAGGCGTTGTAGGAACCGATGCGCCGAACCCTCCCATTGACAGCCGTCCTGCTAGTGCTGGCCGCCGCCGCGCCCGCGGTGGATGCCGCCGTGCGCCACGTGATCCGCGGCGCCGGCTTCGGGCACGGCATCGGCATGAGCCAGTACGGGGCCTACGGCTACGCCCTCGAGGGCTCGACGTACTCGGGGATCCTGGGCCACTACTACAAGGGCACGCGACTCTCGACCGCGCCCAGCCGGCCGGTGCGCGTGCTGCTCCAGCCGAACGACCCCTACATCCGCGTGCGGGGCGCCACCTCGATCGGCGGCCGCAGCCTGCGGCCCAGCAGGATCTACGTGGCCCGCGAGTCGCGCGGCGCCATCCTGGTCACGACCTCCTCGGGCAAAAAGGTGACCAGGGTCGGCGACGGCGCCCAGTTCCGCGGCCCCGCCGCCCTTCGCCTGATGGGGCCGGCGCTCAACTTCATCACGGACGGCCTGTACCGCGGCGCGATCGAGGTCCGCATCGACGGCGCCGGGGTCACCGCGATCAACGAGCTCGACATCGACAGCTACGTGCGCGGCGTGGTCGCCGGCGAGATGCCGAGCTCCTGGCCGCTCGAGGCGCTCAAGGCGCAGGCGGTCACGGCGCGCACGTACGCGCTCGCCACCCGCAAGACGACCGGCCTGTTCGACCAGTATCCGGACACGCGCTCGCAGGTGTACCGCGGCGTGACGGGCGAGAGCGTGCGCAGCGACGCCGCGGTGGCCGAGACCGCGGGTCGCATCCTGACCTACGGCGGCGTGCCGGCGGTCACCTACTACTTCTCCACCTCGGGCGGGCACACCGAGAACGTCGAGTTCTCCTTCGTGGGCTCGCTCGCCAAGCCGTGGCTGGTCGGGGTGCCGGACCCCTACGACACGCGGTCGCCCTATCACCGCTGGACGGTGCCCACCACCGCCGCGCGGCTCGACCGGGCGCTGGGCGCCCCGGGGCGGTTCAAGAAGCTCGACGTGCTGGACCGTGGGGTCTCGCCGCGCGTGGTGCGCGCCCGCGTGGTGGGCAGCTCCGGCTCGACCGTCCTGACCGGTCCGACGATCCGCTCGCGCCTGGGGCTGCGCGACACCTGGTTCACGTTCGTGCGGGTGTCGGCGAGCGTGCGCCGCGCCCGCTCGGCGCGCCCGGCGAGCTGGGGGCCGCGACTGGTG
>JBOGXT010000537.1:0-2440 GCA_050694635.1 Thermoleophilaceae bacterium | reverse complement strand
CGGCTGGTCGAGGCGGCGCGGCGCGCGCCCGCCCCGCACGGCGGGCCGGCTCACCGCGGCTGCTCGAGCAGGGTGTCGAGCGCCACGGGCAGGGCCTCGTCGCGCTTGGTCTTCGGGTCGTCCTTCGCGCGCACCCGAGGCTTCAGGCCGCCCTCCCCGATGGTCTTGCCGCCGGGCAGGTAGTAGTTCGCCACGGTCAGGTCCAGGTAGCCGCCGTTGGAGAGCGGCTCCACCTCCTGCACGAGCCCCTTGCCGAACGTGTTGGTGCCGACCAGGGTGGCGCGGCCGCGGTCGCGCAGCGCACCGGCCACGATCTCCGAGGCGCTGGCGCTGCCGCCGTCCACGAGCACGACCGCGGGGATGTCTCCGTCGATGGCGTCGCCCTCCGCGTCCTCACTGCGCTCGGGCCGCTCCCGGCCCCGCACGGACACGATCTCGCCGTCCTCGATGAACACGCTCGCGACGAGCACGGCCTCGGAGAGCAGACCGCCGCCGTTTCCGCGCAGGTCGAGCACGAGGCCCTCGACGCCGCGCTTCGTGAGCTCGTCGATCTCGTGTCGCAGCACCCCGTGTGCGCCGGAGCTGAAGGCGAGGAGCTCGACGACGCCCACCTTGCGGCCGTCGCGCTCCACCACCCGCCCCTCGGCCACGGGCACGTCGATCCGCTCGCGTTCGACCCTCACCGTGCGCGTGTCCTCCGCGCCGGGGCTGAACACCTCGAGCCGCACGTCGCTGCCGGCCGGGCCCTTGATCCGCCCCGTCGCCACCTCGCTGTTCACGCCCGCGATCGAGCGTCCGTCCACCGCCAGGATCAGGTCGCCCTTCGCGATGCCGGCCGCCTTTGCCGGCGAGTCCTCGAACACGCTCAGCACCCTGAGCCCGCGCCGGTCCTCCTCGACCGTCATCCCCACGCCCTCGAACTCACCGGAGATCGACTCGCGCACCGACTTGGCCTCGCTCGGCGTGAGGTAGTGCGAGTACGGATCCTCGAGCGACTCCACGATCGCCTTCAGCGAGGCATCGTCGAGCCGCTCCTCGTCGACCGGCTTGTAGAAGTTGTCCCCGATCGCGTCGATGATCTCGGCCCGAAGCGCGCGGTCCTCCTCCACGAAGGCGTCGCGGACCCCGCCGGGCAGCAGCTCCGGGTGGCCGCCGAGGAAGATCCCGATCACGAGCGCGATCAGCGCGCAGACGGTTGCGATGCCTGCCGTACGCACCGTTTGGAGGGTAGTGACGGGGCCGTAAGGAGCGCTAAACCCTGAGGAAGCGCCGCAGCGTCAGCCCGCTGCCGACCGCCGAGACGGTGACGCACGCGACCATCAGCAGCGCCACCAGCAGCGGGAAGTCGATCGTGTCCGGCGCCGCCAGCAGGGCGAAGTCGTCCGAGAGCGGGTCGATGAAGGTCTGCTTGGCGATCGCCAGCAGCAGCACCGCGAGCAGCCCGCCCAGGAAGCCGACGATCACGCCCTCGATGACGAACGGCCAGCGGATGAACCAGTTGGTGGCGCCGACCAGCTTCATCACCTCGACCTCGCGCCGGCGCGCGAAGATCGAGAGTCGGATCGTGTTCGCCACGAGCGCGATCGAGGCGAACACGAGCAGCGCCGCCAGGCCGGCGGCGAGCGCCTTCACGAGGCCGGTGGCGGAGAGGATCTTGTCGGTCTCCCCCTCGCGGTTGCGGACCTCGTCGATCGCTGCGAGCTGAGGCTCTCCGCCCGCCACGAGGCCCTCCTCGATCACGTGCAGCCCGTCTGGGTCGTCGGGCGTGACCCGGAACAGGTCGGGCAGCGGGTTGGTGCCGAGCAGCTCGAGCTTCTCGTCGGTGTCGGCGACCTTGTGGCCGAGCTCCTCGAGCGCCTCGCTCTTCGAGATGAAGTCGACCGACTTGACGTTGGCGGTGCCCTCGAGCGCACGCTGGAGCTCGCTGCGATCGGCCGGGCTGGCGTCCTCCTTGACGTAGACGTCCAGCACCACGCGCCCGCGCACCTCGTTCGCCGTGCCGGTGGTGGCCTGCACGATCGGGATGAAGACACCCAGCACCAGCGCGGTGAGCAGCACGGTGAGGAGCGCCGCCAGCGCCGGCGCCGAGCTGCGCCGCAGGCCGCGTAGGGCCTCCCTGAGGAAGAAGCCGAGGCGCATCGCTAGTTGGGGTGCCCCTCGGAGCCCACGCCCAGCTCGCCGCGCAGGCGGATCGCGAACTCGGTCGTCGACTCGTCGGGCCGGTAGAGGCCGGACAGCTCGTCGCGGACGATGCGACCCTCGCGTAGCTCGACCACGCGGCGGCGCATCTTGTCGACCATCTCCTTGTCGTGGGTGGCCACGACGACGGTCGTGCCGGTGCGGTTGATCCGGTAGATCAGCTGCATGATCCCGATCGACGTCTCGGGGTCGAGGTTGCCGGTCGGCTCGTCGGCCAGCAGCAGCGGCGGGTGGTTCACGA
>JBOGXT010000536.1:0-3228 GCA_050694635.1 Thermoleophilaceae bacterium | reverse complement strand
GCCAGCCGCTGGGCGAGCAGCGCGCCCGCCGGAGCCACCAGCGCGAGCCAGGCCAGCCCCCGGATGAGGTCGTGGTGCTTCTGGTGGCCGAGCTCGTGCGCGACCACCATCCGGATCTCGTCGCGCGGGAAGCCGGCGAGCAGGTTGTCGTAGAGCACCACGCGCTTCGAGTGCCCCAGCCCGCCCACGTACGCGTTCGCCGCGGTGGTGCGACGGCTCGCGTCGACCCGGTAGACCTCCCCGACGTCGACGCCGGCGCGCTCCGCCAGCTCGAGCACGTCGGAGCGGGTGGCGCCCGGGGGCAGCTTCTCGAAGTCGTTGAAGATCGGGTCGATCACGATCGGGAAGAGCCAGATCGTGACCACGCCAAAGGTCACGATCACGGCGGCCGCCGGGGCCCACCAGTTGCGCCGGAAGCGGCGGACGAGCACCAGCGCCAGGGCGCCGCCGGCGGCGGCGAAGGCGGCGTCGATGCCGGCCGACTTGCCCACGTCGCCCAGCCAGTCGATCCAGGCCTGGGTGGAGAGCCCCACGTCCACGGCGCGCTCGTGGCGCCAGGCGGAGAGCGGCAGCTCGACCAGCAGGAGCAGCAGCGAGATGCCGGCGCCCGCGGCCGCGCCGCCCACCACCGGGCGCCGGGCCAGCCGGTCGAACACGCGGCGCGGAGGGCGCCAGGCCAGCAGCGCCAGCGTGCCGGTGCCCACCACCAGCCCGCCCACCCCGAGCAGGCGCTGCACGCTGCGGAAATCCTCGGCGCGGTCCAGCTGGAACGCGGTGAAGTACCCTTGCACGTCCACCGCCGCCGGCTCGATCAGGCCGGTGCGCGGGCGGAGCAGGAACGTGGCCGCCCCGGCGGCGGCGACCGCCACCACGATCGCCAGCGGCAGTCGCGAACGTCCCGTTCTCGTCATCCCCGGACACTGTAGAAGGGACTCCCATGCGCATCGCCCTGCTCTCTGACGTGCACGGCAACCTGCCGGCCTTCCGGGCCGTGCTCGCCGACGTCGACGCGGGCGGCGCCGACGAGATCTGGTGCCTCGGCGACCTGGTGGGCTACGGCGCGCAGCCCGACGACTGCGTCGAGCTGGCGCGCGAGCACTGCGACCTGTGCCTGGCCGGGAACCACGACCTCGTCGTGACGGGCGACCTCGACATCGCCGACTTCTCCTCGAGCGCCGCCGCCGCGGCGCGCTGGACGCGGGAGACGATCGACCGCGATGCGCTCGCGTTCCTGCGCGGCCTGCGCCCGACCGAGGACGATCGGGAGATCGGCCTCTACCACGCCTCGCCGCGCGACCCCGTCTGGGAGTACGTCCTCTCTTCCTGGCAGGCCGACGAGTGCATGGACCTGATGGAGCCGCGCGTGGGGGCGGTGGGCCACTCCCACGTCGCGCTCTGGTTTCGCCGCACCGCCGAGGGGCAGGTGGAGGGCGCCCCTGCCGAGGCCGGCCTGGAGCGCGATCTGAGCGACGGCGAGTGGCTCGTGAACCCCGGCGGCGTCGGCCAGCCACGCGATGGCGACCCACGCGCGGCGTGGCTCCTGCTAGACACAGAGGGGTGGACCGCGCACTGGCGTCGCGTCGAATACCCGATCGACGAGGCCGCCAGGGCCATCGAGCAGGCGGGCCTGCCCAAGGTGCTCGCCGAGCGGCTCTACAGCGGACAGTGAGAACTCGTACGACAACCACCCTCTTCCTCGCGCTGGCGGCCGGGCTGGCCACCGGCTGCGGCGGCGACGAAGAGCCCGAGGGCGCGCCGATCCCGCAGCAGGCCGCCGCGGACCTCGAGTCCCGGCTCGCCGAGGTCGAGCGCCGCATGGAGGCGGGCGGCGGCGCCTGCGCGGACATCCAGAACGACACCCTGCCCGCGGTCAGCTCGATCGTCGGCTCGCTGCCCCAGGACGTCGACCCCGAGGTGCGCGACTCGCTCGAGCGGAGCTTCGAGCGGCTCTTCCAGCTGACCCAGGAGCAGTGCGACGAGCAGAAGGGCCAGGACACCACGGAGGCCGAGCCGCCACCCCCGCCCGAGACCGACACCGAGACGACCGAGACGGCCCCACCGGACGAGGACGAGACCGAGACCGAGGAGGCCCCACCGCCCGAGGAGCAGCCGGGCGAGGAGCTGCCGCCGGGCCAGAACGGCGAGCCTCCCCCCGGACAGGGCGGCGAGGTGCCCGGGCAGGGCGGCGGAGGCGGGGCGATCGTTCCCGGGGAGGGCGAATGAGCCCACCGCAGACGGTGGCCGGCCGCTACCGGATCGAGCGCCGCCTGGGCGCCGGCGGGATGTCCACCGTCTTCCAGGCGACCGACTCGGTGCTGGAGCGGTCCGTGGCGGTGAAGCTGCTCGCGGAGCACCTCGCGGAGGACGAGGCGTTCGTGGCGCGCTTCCGGCGTGAGGCGCTGTCGGCCGCACGCCTCCAGCACCCCAACATCGTGCAGGTGTTCGACTCGGGCCAGGACCCGGAGAGCGGGCGCCACTACATCGTCATGGAGTGCGTCGACGGCCCCTCCTGCGCCGACCTCCTGCGCGAGCGCAAGCGGCTCGAGCTCGAGGAGACCGTGCACATCGTGCGCGATGCCTGCCACGGCCTCGACTACGCCCACCGGGCCGGGGTGGTGCACCGCGACGTGAAGCCGGGCAACCTGCTGGTCGCCGAGGAGATGAACATCGTGAAGCTGGCCGACTTCGGCATCGCCAAGGCGGCCGAGCAGACCCGCATCACGCAGGTCGGCTCGATACTCGGCACGGCGGCCTACCTATCGCCTGAGCAGGCGCGCGGCGACGAGTCCGGCCCCCCGTCCGACATCTACTCGCTGGGCGTCTGCGCGTACCAGTTCCTCACCGGCCGGCTCCCGCACGAGTACTCGTCGCTGACCGAGCTCGCGCTCAAGCAGCAGCAGCACCCCGTGCAGCCGATCACGGACTTCCGGCCCGAGGTGCCGGCCGAGGTCGACGAGGCGATCCGGCTCTGCCTCGAGCGCGACCCGGCTGGGCGCTACCGCTCGGCGCTCGAGATGGCGCAGGCGCTCGAGAGCGGGCTTCGCGGGGAGGCCACCGAGGCCACCCGGCGCCTGGCGTTGAGCGACACCGACGCCGGCCGGGGGATGGACGCCACCTCGGCCACGCGCGCGATGCCGCGCACGGCGTACGCGCCCGCGGCGGCGACCCCGGCGCCCGCGTACGCGGAGACGGCAGCGCCGCAGGCGCGCCGAGAGCGCCGCGAGGCGG
>JBOGXT010000535.1:0-2004 GCA_050694635.1 Thermoleophilaceae bacterium | reverse complement strand
GCCTGGCGGAGAGGAGGTCGGGTTCGAGCTCGAGCGCGGCGCCCACGGCGCGGTCGGCGATCGTCGCTCGCACCTGCGGGTCGCGGACGGCCACCACCGCGCGGTCGGCGAAGCGCTCCTCGTCGAGCAGCTCGACGCGCAGGTAGAGGAAGATCGCGCCCGCGGCCAGAGCGATCACGGAGAGGGCGGCGCAGACGCCGGCCAGCACGCGACGGGCCGATAGGGGCGAGCGGCGCATCCTCGGCCGAACGCTAGTCCGCGCCTAGCGGCGGCGACGCACTGCGCAGCCTTTGGGCAGCCTTCGTCTCCTACCCTGAAGCGGCGTGGGCACAGCGGTCCTTCCCGCTCGCCGGCGTGTCGCCGTCTCGGCCTGGACGGTCGCGCCCAGCGCGCTCGCGCTCGCCTTCGGGGTGCTCTACCTGGTGCTCGAGCCCCGTCCCGGCGATCTCGCGGTGCACGTGTTCCGCGCCGATCTGTTCGGACGCGAGGGCTTCACCATCTGGAACGGGCACTGGTATGGCGGCCACCACACGCTGGCCTACAGCGTGCTGTCGGGGCCGCTCTCGTGGCTGCTCGGCCCGCGGCTCGTGCTGGTGGTGTCGTGTGTCGCCTGCGCCGCGCTCTTCGAGCAGCTCGCGCGCGGGCACTTCGGCCCGGAGCGGGCGCGGCTGGGAGCGCTCTGGCTCGGCCTGGGAACGGTCACCCTGCTCGCCACGAGCCGGTTGCCGTTCGCGCTCGGCGCGGCGTTCGGGCTGGCCGCGGCCCTTGCGCTCCAACGCGCGCACCCGCGGATCGCGGCGGCGTTCGCCTTCCTGAGCCCGCTCGCGAGCCCGATTGCCGGCCTCTTCACCGTGTTGGCCGGCCTGGCCTACGCGGTCTCCGCGGGCGGCGAGCGCCGCCGCCGGCTGAGCGGGGCGGCCGTAGCTCTGGCGGCGCTTGCGCCGGCGCTGTTCATGTCGCTGGCCTTCCCGGAGGGGGGCTGGGCGCCCTTCCCGTTCAGCGCCTACCTGCCGATCCCGCTGTTCTGCGCGGCCTCCGTCGCGGTGCTGCCGCGCGAGGAGCGGGCGCTGCGGGCGGGGGCGCTTCTGTACGGGCTCGGCGCCACGCTGGCTGTGGCGGTCGAGACACCGATGGGAGGCACGGCATCGCGGCTCGGGATGCTCCTCGGCGGGCCGGTCCTGCTGTGCGCGGCATGGGACCGCCTGCGCCGGCCCTCGCTTCCCCTGCTCGCCGTGGCTCTGGCCGGCTTCGGGGTGCTCGGCTACTGGCAGTGGACTTCGGCGATCCGCGACATCGACAAGGCGCTCCGCGACCCCGCCGCCGAGTCCGGCTACTTCGAGCCCCTGCGCCGGTTCCTCGCCACCCTGCCGGACCAGCGCCGTATCGAGATCCCGTTCACGGGCAGCCGCTGGGAGAACGCCGAGGTGGCTCCGCTGGTCCCGCTGGCGCGTGGCTGGCAGCGCCAACTCGACACCGGCCGCAACCCGGTCTTCTATCGCGGCGACCTCAACCGCCTCACCTATGCGAGCTGGCTGGTGGAGAACGCGGTGCGCTACGTGGCGCTGCCGAGCGCGAAGCCCGATCGCAGCTCGTATGCCGAACGGGCGCTGATCGAGGACGAATTGCCGTACCTGCGGCTGCGCTGGCGCTCGTACGAGTGGCGCGTGTACGAGGTGCTCCTGGCGGCCCCGATGGTGATCGGGGAGGGACGGGCGAATGTCGTGCTGGAGCAGCTCGGCTCGGACGAGCTGCTGCTCGACGTGAAGCGGACCGGCGCGGCGCTCGTGCGAGTTCGCTGGACGCCCTACTGGTTCGCCGACGGCGGCTGCTTCGAGCGGGCCGGCCAGTGGACGAGGGTGGTCGCCCAGCGGCGCGGGTTCATGCGGCTCTCGACGAGGTTCGCGCCGGAGCGCATCGTGGACCACGATCGTCGCTGCGACGACGGCTGAAAGGCCCGCGTGCTCGACGACGTCCTCCACCTGCTGGCCTGCCCCCATTGCGCGG
>JBOGXT010000534.1:0-3035 GCA_050694635.1 Thermoleophilaceae bacterium | reverse complement strand
CTGGCGAAGGTCGCGGCGGTGCGGCAGTACGGCGGCGAGGTGCGGCTCCACGGCGGGACCTACGACGACGCGCAGGCCGAGGCGCGCCGGCTCTCCGAGGGGGAGGGCATGACGCTCGTGCACGCCTTCGATGCGCCGGAGGTGGTGGCCGGCCAGGGGACCGTCGGGCTCGAGGTGGCGATCGGGGCCCCCGAGGTCCGGCTGGTGGTGGTGCCGCTGGGCGGGGGCGGCCTGGCCGCCGGCATCGCCCTCGCGGTGAAGGCCCGGCTGCCCGAGGTGCGTGTGGTCGGTGTGCAGGCCGAGGCCTGCGCCCCCTACATCGACTCGCTGGCCGCCCACCGGCCGATCGGGGCGCGCTCCGCGAACACGATCTGCGACGGCATCGCGGTCAAGCGGCCGGGCGACTTCACACTGCCGCTGGTCGAGCGCTACGTGGACGATGTGGTCACGGTCTCCGACGACGAGGTCGCCGAGGCGATGGTGCTCCTGCTCGAGCGTTCGAAGCTCGTGGTCGAGGGCGCCGGCGCCGTGGCGGTCGCCGCGCTCATGCATGGGCGCGTCGAGGCGCCCGCGGACGGCGAGGTGTGCGCCGTGCTGTCGGGCGGCAACGTGGACGCCTCGCTGCTGTCCGAGTGCATCCGCCTGGGCGAGACGGCCGCGGGGCGGCGGATGGTGCTCTCGACCGTGGTGCCGGACCGCCCGGGCGCCCTGGCCGGCCTGCTGCGAGTGGTGGCCGATCACGGCGGCAACGTCGTGGACGTGGAGCACCTGCGCGACGGGATCGACATCCACCTGCGCGAGACGGCGATCAAGCTGGTGCTGCAGACGCGCGGCCCGGACTCGAACCAGGAGATCCTGGACGCCGCCCGGGCGGACGGCTTCTCCGTGCGCGTGGAGCGCGACGCGGTGTAAAGCATCCGCGCGCACCCGGCCGAGCCGGGTGCTTGCGGCCCTACCGCTCGACCGTCCCCATCGTCTCCGGCGCGTAGCGCTCACCGGCCGTCGCGCCGGGCGGGAAGGCCTCATCGAGCGCGGCCAGCTGCTCGCCGGTCAGCTCGATGTCCGCGGCGGCGGCGTTCTCCTCCACCCGGCTCACCCGCCGGGTACCGGGGATGGGCGCCACGTCGTCGCCCTGGTGGAGCAGCCAGGCGAGGGCCAGCTGCGCCGGCGTGCACTCCACCTGCTCGGCGATCTCGCGCGCTCGCGCCACCAGCTCGAGGTTGCGCTCACGGTTCTCGCGCTGGAAGCGCGGGGCGGAGCGGCGGTGGCCGTTCGGGCCCCGATCCACAGGGTGGATCAGCCCGATCCGCTCGTAGTAGCGGAGCGTGTGGGCGCTGAGGCCCGAGCGCTGCGCCGCCTGGGCGATGGTCATCTCGGTGGACACGCGAGACACGGTAGACCTTTGAGCGCGCTCTAAGTCAAGCCCCCGGCCGGGGGGGCCGGCTTCGGTCAGGCCAGCACGGATTCGCGGCGGCGGCGGCGCAGGGTTCGGGCCGCCAGCCAGCCCAGCGTCGCGATCAGGGTGAGCGGGAGCGCGATCGCCAGGATCCGGATCAGGACTCCGGCGAGACCCACCAGCAGGTCGCCCGCGTCGTTCACGGCGTCGTCGAACGAGCCGCCGGGTCCTCCGCTGCCCGAATTCCCTTCGGTTCCCGCGAGCTCCACCGTCACGACGGCGTAGTCCGTGCGCAGCCGGAGGTTGCGCAGCACGGCGCGCAGCCCGTTGATCTCGCCCGCCACGATGTCGAGCCGGCGGCGGATCGACTCCGCCTCCTCGTCCGTCGTCGCGACCTCGAGCCGGCGCAGCAGGCTGCGGCGCTCCGCCCGCGCCGACTCCAGGCGGTCGTGGGTCGTCACGTGCCGGCGGGTCACGTCCTGGCCCGACTGGCTCTGCGAGCGCACCGTCGCCAGCCCGGCGAGGTCCGCCAGCGCCGCGCGCAGGCGACCCACCGGGACGCGCAGCTCGAAGTAGCCGTTGGCGCCCTCCTCGTCCGAGTTCAGCGTCGAGCTCAGCACGAACCCTCCGTGGCGGTTGGTGACCTGGGTAAGCCTCTGGGCCACATCGGGGATCTCCTCGTCGGGCGCCTCGAGCGTCATCGAGATCGAGCGCTCGACCCTGCGGTCCCGGCGGCCCGGCGCGAAGCCCCCGCCGCCGGCGGGTCCCGCCGGCGCGACCGAGGACTGGTCCCTGTCGGGCTGGGCAAGCGGGAGCACGGACGGAGCGGAGCGAGTGGCCTCGGCTCGGCCGCCGCCCGGGGCGGCCTCGGCACGGCCGCCGCCACCGCCGCCCCCATCGCCCCCGCTTTCGGCCACGCTTCCACCGCCGCCACCTCCGTCGGAATCGTCGTTCACCGGATCCAGCGACGCCAACCCGATGCCGATCACCACCACCGTCACCAAGACGGCGGCCGCGGGCAGCATCCGCCGCGGTGAGGGAAGCCGGCGCATCGCGCCGCGTGGCCACGAGCGTGCCGCCTCCGCCGAGGAGCGCGCCCGCTCCATGCGGTCACGCACGGACCCGGGCTCCGGAGGAAAGCCCGCCGTCACGCGGTCCGCGAGCGCGGCCGCGAACCCGTCATCGGGCCGCGCCGTATCCGCGCGCAGCGCCAGCGCCAGCTCCTGCAGCTCCCGCGCGAGCGGATCGTCGTGGTCCGCCACGCCGCCGGCCAGGGCGGAGTCGACCGCGCTCAGGTCTCGCTCGATCGTGGCGGTGGTGTCGTCAGGATGCGTCATCGCAGGCCTTTCGAAGCTTCGTCAGGGCGCGGTGCAGTCGGGTGCCCGCGTTCGTCTCGGACACGCCGAGCACGCGCGCGATCTCGGCGTTCGAGAGACCGCCGGAGAACTTCAGCGAGATCAGGTCGCGCTCGTGACCGTCGAGCACTCCCATGGCAGCGCGGACCGCCTCGCGGCGCATCGCCAGCTCGACGTGGTCCTCGGCGGTCGGGGACGCGGCATCGGCGGGCTCGCTCTCCAGGCCGGCCCGGCGCCCCCGGCGCCGCAGCTCGTCGAGGGCGGCGTTGCGAGCGATGCCGAAC
>JBOGXT010000533.1:0-2673 GCA_050694635.1 Thermoleophilaceae bacterium | reverse complement strand
TCGCCTGCACGATGAGGCGATCTCCCAGAGGCTTGAGATTCATTGGCATACCTCCGTCTGAAGTGCGTTCCTTGGCACTCTATCGGTGCGAGTGCCAGGGCTGGCACTCTAGCAACAGGAGTGCCAGAGACCAACCGGGGGGCTTGCGCCCCCCGGACCCCCGCTGATGCGCAGCCAGCTAGTTTTGATGTGGACCGGCGGGGCGCAGGCGGTCGTGGATCTCCGACGGGCGGTCCGAGATCTGCGAGAAGCGCACCACCGTGACGGTGTCCTCCATCTCGACCTTGCGGCCGTAGATCTGCTCAAGGAAGTGCACCATCTCGTCGAGGCGGCGGAACTCCGGGTTGTCGTGCTCGATGTCTCGCGGCGACAGGTCGCGCGCCTGCTTGACCTCGACCGAGTCGATCACGGCCTCGAAGATCTTCTCCCGCGGCGAGTGCTGGAAGCCGACCGTGATCAGCACCAGCTCGCCCTTGCGGTACTTCTTGCTCTTGTCGCCGAGCCGGATCGTGGCGGTCTTGCGACCGCGCTTGAGCTGGTCGACGAAGATCGGCGAGTAGAAGTTGAGGACGAACACGCCGCGGGCAGCCTAGCGGCCTTCCGCCAGACGCGACAGGGCGGACTCGGCCATCTCCCGCTCGCCCTTGTAGGCGAGTCGCACGGGGGCTTCCTCGAGCGGGATCCAGAGCGCCTCCTCGACCTCGTGGTCGTGGTCGGCGAGGCTGCCGGAGCGGTAGCGGAACAGGAAGAACGACACGATCTTCATCACCCGCTCCCCGTCGCGCGCGTACCAGTAGCGGATGTCGCCGAGCTTCTCGACCAGCTCGGCCTCGACGCCGGTCTCCTCGCGCACCTCGCGCCGCGCCGCCGCGGCGGCGGACTCGCCGCCGTCGGGATGGCCCTTCGGGAGCGCGAGGATCTCCTCGCGCACGCGCACCACGGCGACGAACGCGCGCCCCTGCATCCCCCGCACCACGACCCCGCCGGCCGAGAACTCGCGGATCACTCCGCGCGCTCCTCGCTCACGAGCGGCACGAAGCGCACCGACGCGACGGCCTCCACCTCCCCGTCCCTGAAGCGCATCAGGTGCTCGCGCCGTCCGCGCGCCACCGGGCAGACCAGCGCGGCGCCCGGCGCGAGCTGCTCGAACAGCGCCGCCGGCGGCTCTCCGGTGGCCGTGGCGGTGACCGAGATGCCGCCGAACGGCGCGCGGTCGGGCGCGCCGCGGGAGCCGTCGCCCACCCTCACGTCGACGTTGTCGTAGCCGAGCTCGGCCAGCGTCGCGCGCGCCCCGGTGGCCAGGCTCTCGAAGCGCTCGACCGTCACCACCCGCACGCAGAGGCGCGACAGCACGGCGGCCGCGTATCCCGAGCCGGTGCCGACCTCGAGCACGGTCTCGTGGCCGTGCAGCTCCAAGAGCTGCGCCATGCAGGCCACGATCCAGGGCTGGGAGATCGTCTGGCCCTCGCCGATCCGCAGCGCGCCGTCGCGGTACGCGCGGCGGCGCAGGTCCTCCGGCACGAACAGCTCGCGCGGCACCTCGGCCATCGCCCCGAGGACGCGCTCGTCGTGGATGCCGCGCCGGCGCAGCTGGCGCTCCACCATGCGCTCGCGTCTGTCAGTGGATGTAGTTCCGGAGTCTTGCGGGGTCATGCACGGTCACCTTGCCCCGGCCGAGGGTGACCACGCCCGCCCGCTCGAGCGTGGCGAGGAACCGGCTGGCGCTCTCGCGCGACGTGCCGGCCAGGTTCGCGATCTCGGCCTGCGTCGCGCGGATGAGGACGTCGGAGTCGGGCGCCCCCTCCGCCTGACGGGCGACTGTCTGGGCCAGCAGCGCGCTCGCCACCCGGCCCGCGACGGTCTGGAAGGACTGCTGGAGCAGCCGCTCGTTGGTGCGGCTGACGCGCTCGGCCAGGGAGGCGAGCAGCTTCAGCGCCAGATCGGGGTTGCGCCGCACGAGCCGCTGGACGTCGCGCGCCAGCAGCGCCACGGCGGTGGCGGCCTCCACGGCCTCGGCCGTGGCGGAGCGGGTCTCCCCGCGGAACATGGCCAGCTCGCCGAAGAGGGAGCCCGCGCGCAGCTCGGCGAGCGCCACCATGCGCCCGTCCTGGTGCTCGCGGGTGAGGACCACGGCACCGGACCGCAGCAGGTAGCAGGTGTCGCCCTCGTCGCCCTCCCGGAAGATGACCTCGCCGCGAGACCAGCTGCGCGGGACGGCCACCTGCGCCACGGCCTCGAGCTCGCGCGGGTCGAGGTCGGAGAAGACCTCGGTACGGGCGAGCAGCCGGGCGGTTTCGTCCCCGGTGGCCACGAGGCGGATAATGCCGCAATGGCCGTCGTCCCGAGTGCTGTCGGCGTCGACGACGTCGAGGACGCCGCGCGGCTGATCGCCGGCAAGGTGCGCCAGACGCCGCTGCTCTCCGCCGGGGAGCTGTCGCGGCGGGTCGGCGCCCGCGTGCTGCTCAAGGCGGAGAACCTGCAGCTGACGGGGTCCTTCAAGGCGCGCGGCGCCACGAATGTCATACGGCGGCTGCCGGAGGAGGCGCTCCGCGCCGGCGTCGTGGCGGCCAGCGCCGGCAACCACGCCCAGGCGGTGTCGTGCGCCGCGCGCGACGCGGGCGCCCGCGCCGTGCTCGTGATGCCGGAGGAGGCGCCGCTGGCGAAGGTCGCGGC
>JBOGXT010000532.1:0-9330 GCA_050694635.1 Thermoleophilaceae bacterium | reverse complement strand
CCGCTGGCCGAGGCGGCGGTGGTGGCCGCGGACCGCGAGCGCGAGGCGATCGAGGCGCTCGAGGGCCTGCTCGCCGAGGAGCTGAACGTGAAGTCCGTACGCTACGTCTCGGAGGCCGACGAGCTCGGCCGCTTCGAGCTCAAGCCCAACTACCGCGCGCTCGGGCCGCGCTTCGGCAAGCACATGCCGCAGGTGGCCGCCGCGATCGCCGCGCTCGACCCGTCACCGCTGCGGGCCGGCGCGCGCGCCGGGATCAACGTCGAGGGCAAGGAGCACGAGATCGGACCCGACGACGTCCAGGTCGTGCTGCAGCCGCTCGAGGGCTACCAGGTCGAGCGCTCGGGTAGGCACGCGGTGGCGCTCAACCTCGAGCTCGACGAGGCATTGCGGCGCGAGGGCCTCGCGCGCGAGGTGGTGCACGCCGTGCAGGCGGCGAGAAAGAACGCGGGGCTGAACGTCGAGGACCGCATCGAGCTGATGCTCGGCGGCGACGAGGAGCTGCTGGCCGCCACCCGCGCCCACCAGGACTACGTGGCCGGGGAGACCCTCGCCACCTCTGTCGCCTACGACGGCACCGGGAGCGACGCCGCGGCCGCCGACATCGAGGGCCGGCGCTTGCTCATCTCCGTGAGCCGGAGGTAGGCTGGCGCGGCCATGCCGCTGCCGCCCGCCTTCGAGGACCGAAACGCGGCGGAGCAGATCATCGGCGCCGTTGTGGTGACGATGGCGTTCGGCCTCGTCACCGGCTTCGCGCTCGGCTGGAACGAGATCGTCTACTACATCCTGGTCGGCCCGATCGCAATCGCGGGCGGCTTCCTCGGCGGCATGGAGCACCGGGGCGCGGGCGAGGGCCTGGTTCGCGGAGCGATGGCCGGGCTCGTCTACGGCAGCTTCGTCCTGCTCGGCCTGGAGATCCTGAACGAGGAGCCCGAGGCCTACCTGGGCGAGCCGCAGGCCGGCCTGGTGTTCGTGACCACCTTCGTGGGGGCGATCATCGGCGCCCTGGGGGGCGGCTACCGGGCGCGCCGCGAGCGCGCCCTGCCCGCCTAAGCCTGATCCAGGCTAAGCCGCGAGCGCGGGCTCGATCTCCTGCACCAACCTGCTCTTGGGCAGCGCGCCGATGATCTGGTGCGCGACCTGCCCGTGCTTGAAGAGCAGCAGCGTGGGGATCGACATGACGTTGTAGCGGGCCGAGACCTGCGGGTTCTCGTCCACGTTCAGCTTCACGATCCGGAGGTCCTCGCGCTCACCGGCGAGCTCCTCGAGATGGGGCGCGACGATCCGGCAGGGGCCACACCAGGGAGCCCAGAAGTCGACGAGCACGGGCCTGTCGGCCTCGAGCACCTCGGCCTGGAAGTTGGTGTCGGTCACCTCGTTGATTGCGCCTGCCATCAAATGACTCCTT
The DNA here is from genome assembly GCA_050694635.1 of Thermoleophilaceae bacterium. Lineage (GTDB taxonomy): Bacteria > Actinomycetota > Thermoleophilia > Solirubrobacterales > Thermoleophilaceae > JACVRW01. Next base: position 7,925 of record JBOGXT010000532.1, on the reverse strand, counting down.
GTCGCTGTCGCCACGCTATACAAAATATAGCGACGCCGCGGGATGGTCAGGCGTTACGGCGAAAGCGCAGCGCGGGCACCTTCCACACGGCCTCGAGCGCGATGCGAGTGGTCATCTTCGATTGCCCGACGCGCCGTTCGCGAAACAGTATCGGCACCTCGGCGACCGTGAACCCGGCCTTCACGGCGCGGTAGGTGAGCTCGATCTGGAAGCCGTAGCCGTCCGCGTGCACCCCGCTCAGGTCGAGCGTCTCGAGCACGCGCCGGTGAAAGCACTTGAATCCGCCGGTTAGGTCGCGCACGGGCACGCCCAGCAGCAGGCGCGCGTACGCGCAGCCGCCCCACGAGAGCGCCCTGCGCACGCGGCCCCAGTTGGCGATCCCGCCGCCCGGCACATAGCGCGAGCCGAGCACGAGGTCGGCCGCGCCCGCGGCGGCGATCAGGCGCGGCAGGTCGGCCGGGTCGTGCGAGAAGTCGGCGTCCATCTCCATCACGAGCTCGGCGCCGTTGTGAAGCGCCTCCGCGAATCCGGCCAGGTAGGCGCGCCCGAGGCCCTGCTTGCGGGGGCGGTGGAGCACGCGCACCTCGCTCAGCTGCCCGGCGAGCCGATCCGCGATCCGTCCCGTCCCGTCGGGTGAGCTGTCGTCCACGATCAGAACCGTGTGCGGCATGCCGCTGTCGGCGAGCCGCGCCAGCGCCGCACGCACGATGGCCTCGATGTTCTCGGCCTCGTTGTAGGTCGGGAGGATGAGCCAGGCGCCCGCCAAGGGGCGCGTAGGCTAAACAAGGTGTCCGCCGCCGAACGGAACTTGCGCAACGGAGAGATCGCCGAGGCCTTCGAGGAGCTGGCCAGCCTCTACGAGCTGGACGGGGCGGTCGTGTACCGGGTGAACGCCTACCGCAACGCGGCGAAGGCGATCCGCGAGGCCGGCGTGTCCGTCGCGGAGATGGCCCGGCAGGGGCGGGTGGAGGAGCTGGCGGGCGTGGGCAGGACGATCGCCGAGAAGATCGACGTGCTGCTGGAGACCGGCTCGATCCCCTCGGCCGACAAGCTGAAGGCGCGCATCCCGTCCGGCCTGGTCGCGATCACCCGCATCCCGGGGCTGGGGCCCAAGCGCGCCAAGCTGCTGCACGATCACCTCGGCGTGAGCACGCTGGAGGAGCTGCGCGCCGCCGCCGAGCAGGGCCAGCTCAAGGACGTGCCCGGCTTCGGCGCCAAGGCCGAGGAGAACGTGGTGGCCGCGCTTGCCGGCGGCGCGGACGGGCGCCCCAAGGCCCGCATGCTGCTCTCGAAGGCGCTCGCCGTCGGTGAGGAGCTCGCCGGGAGCCTGCGCGACCACCCCGCCGCGCTGAGGGTCGAGCTGGCCGGCAGCGCCCGCAGGCAGGCCGACACGGTGAAGGACCTCGACATCGTCGCCGCGGCGGCCGACCCGGCGGCGCTCGCCGAGCACTTCTGCTCGCTGCAGGCCGTCGACGTGGTGCACTCGTCGGGCGAGGCCGGCGCCAAGGTGCTGACGCACTCCGGCCTGCCGGTCGACCTGCGCATCGTGCCCGAGCAGGCGTTCGGGAACCTGCTCCAGCACTTCACGGGATCCGGGAGGCACAACGAGGCGATGAGAACGGCGGCGGTCAAGCGCGGCCTGCACGTGAGCGAGTACGGGATCGCCGACGACGCCAGCGGCGAGTCGATCGCCTGCGAGGCCGAGGAGGAGGTCTACGAGCGGCTCGGCATGCAGTGGATCCCGCCCGAGCTGCGCGAGAACCGGGGCGAGCTGGAGGCGGCCCGCGAGGGCCGGCTGCCCGAGCTGATCGAGCTGGGCGACATCCGCGGCGACCTGCACATGCACACCACCCTGTCCGACGGCCACGCCTCGATCGAGGAGATGGCGCAGAACGCGCGGGAGCTGGGCTACGACTACGTCGCGATCACCGAGCACTCCGCCACGCACGGGTTCGGCAACGACGTGCAGCCGCGGGAGCTGCTCCAGCAGGTGGAGCGGATCCGCGGGCTCGAGCTGGACGGCATCGCCGTCCTGCCCGGCACCGAGACCAACGTCATGCCCGACGGCACGCTCGACTACGCCGACGACGTGCTCGAGCAGCTCGACTGGGTGATCGCGAGCCTCCACACCTCGTTCCGCATCCCGGAGAAGGAGCAGACCGAGCGCATGATGCGGGCCATGGAGCACTCGCTGGTCGACGCGATCGGGCACCCCACCGGCCGGCTGCTCGAGCGGCGGGCGGCCTACGCGCTCGATGTCGACCGGGTGATCGAGAAAGCGGTCGAGACGGGCACCTTCCTCGAGATCAACGCCAACCCGGACCGGCGCGACCTGAACGACGTGTACGCGAAAGCCGCGGCGGAGGCGGGCGTGATGCTGGTGATCGACTCCGACGCCCACTGGCCCCGGACCCTGCCGAACATGCGCTACGGCGTGGCTACGGCCCGCCGCGCCTGGCTGACCGCGGCGCAGGTGGCGAACACCCGCCCCTGGGCCGAGGTCGACAAGCTCCGAAAGCGAGGCTAGGCGGGCTCCACGCGTCGCAGGCCTGGCAGCCGCAGCAGCCGCGGCCGGCCGAAGGGCGAGGTCTTGTCGAGCCAGAACTCCACCCCGTCGCGCCCTTCGATCGCCTCCACCGCGCGCGACTGGTTGCGCCACAGCAGCGCCACGAGCAGGCAGTAGCCGGTCGCGATCGCCGGCACCTGTGGGATGAAGAACCCGATCACGGCCGAGCCGATCGCGAGGACGATCAGCGGCCAGAGCCGGTTGAACATCACGGTCCCGGGCTCGAGCTCCGGCAGCGTGTTCGCCCTGCGCGCCTCCGCCAGGAGGTTGGCGATGCCCGGTGTGGTCGCCGGGCGGCGCCCGAGCCAGAGCCCGGTCAGCGTGGCGAGGCACCACCACACCGCCGCCACGTAGACGAGCGTGTTCGTCTCCTCGTTCGCGGCCCCAACCACGGAGATGACCGCGAGCGCGGTGGCGGCCCCCCCGAAGAGCAGGACGGATACCCGCAGCAGGTCGCGGAACCTCACTGGCCGGCGAGGGCCTCGAGCACGCGCGTGAAGCCCTCCACGCCGTCTACGACGAGGTCTGCGCGCTCGACGATTGCGGGCGGGCCCTCGTCCGAGCGCACGCCCACGAGCACCGTCGCCTCGAGCGCGCCCTCGTCCTCGAGTTGGCGCAGCGCGTCGAAGGCGTCCAGGTCGGTGGTGTCGTCGCCGGCGAACAGCGCGGCGCGCGAGGACGCGGACTCCACCAGCGAGCGCACCGCCCGCCCCTTGTCGAACTCGACCGGCGGGCGGACCTCGAGCACCTTGCGCGCCCAGTGGACGGCCAGCCCGTCCCCTTCGGCCTCGCCGGCGAGCTGCTCCAGCCGCCCGCGCGCGGCGTCCTCGTCGGGCACTCCGCGCCAGTGGAAGGCCGCGATCGGCCCCTTGTCCTCGATCCGCACCCGCAGCCGGCGCAGCTCCGGCGTGTCCCGCTCCGCGACGAAGGCCCTCACCTTCCCCTCCCAGCCCTTGAAGGCCTCGTTCGTGTGCGGCCGCGCCGCGCCGGGCTCGAGCAGCTCGGCCCCGTGCGAGCCCGCGTAGACGATCCCTCCCACGCCCACGAGGCGGCGAGCGTCGGTCGCCGAGCGCCCCGATACGCAGGCCACCAGGCCGAAGCTGCGCGCGAGCCTGCTCAGGAGCACCGAGACGCGCTCGCTCACGCGGGCCTCCTCGGCGCGCCGCACGATCGGGGCGAGGACGCCGTCGATGTCGCAGAGAAGGGCCGACCGGGCGGGGTCGGCCAGCAGCGGCTGAAGGGCCTCCACCGGCCGTAGTATGCCCCGCGATGTCGGGGCGGCTATCGCGGCTGGGGGGGATCGCCACGGCGGCGGGCGCCTTCAGCGGGCTGTTCGGCGTCGGCGGCGGGACGATCATCGTCCCCCTGCTCGTGCTCTGGCTCGGCTACGAGCAGAAGGAGGCCACCGGCACCTCGCTTGCGGCGATCATCGTGATCGGCGTTCTCGCCGCGGCGGGCCATGGGATCTACGGCAACGTCGACCTCTGGAAGGGCGTGCTTGTCGCGATCCCCGCGGTGGCGGGGGTCGTGGCGGGCACCGCGGTCCAGCAGCGCATCTCGGAGCGGGCCGTGGCGGGCGCGTTCGTGATCCTGCTGGTGGGCTCGGCTGCGGTGCTGGTCTTCTGAGATGGAGGCCCTGGACTGGTCCGGGCTGCTGGCGCTCGGCTTCGCGGCCGGGATGGCGGGCGGGTTGCTGGGGGTCGGGGGCGGCGTGCTGTTCGTCCCCGCGCTCGTGCTGTTCGCGGACCAGTCGCAGCTGAGCGCGGAGGCGACCTCGCTGGTCGCCATCGTGCTGGTGTCGCTCGTCGGCACCTGGCGCCAGCGCGGCTACGGCAACGTGCGCCTCCGGGACGGGCTGCTCGTGGGCGTGCTGTCGCCGCTCGGGGTGCTCATCGGCGTGGCGCTCGCGAACGCGGTCTCTGAGCGCGTCCTCGAGCTGTCGTTCGCCGCCGTGCAGCTCCTGTTCGCCTGGCAACTCGCCAAGAAGGCGGGACTCCGCTAGGTTGCAGGCCGGTGGAGATCCTCGAGGTCAGGAGCGAGGACCGGAACGGACTCGTGCACGTCGTCCTTGTGGGCGAGCTCGACCTGTCCACCGTCGCCAAGGTGCAGGAGGAGCTCCGCAGGGTGGAGGCCGACTCGCCTCCGACCGTGGTGGTGGACCTCTCGAAGCTCACCTTCCTCGACTCGACCGGCCTGCGCTGCATCGTCACCGCCGACGAGCGCGCCCGCGAGGCGGGTCGCCGCGTGGTGATCGTGCGCGGTCCGGATCCCGTGCAGCGCGTGTTCGCCATCACAAGGCTCGAGGAGCGGCTGGAGATGGTGGACGACGCCACCACCGTGCGCTGACCCATTGGTTTGGTAGGCCGCCCGAAGGGTGATAATTCAGAAGGTCGGTTGTGGTTGAGGAGGTAAAGAGTGGCTGTTGCCGTCTCGGCTTGCGAGCCGGCGGCGCCTGAGTCTCCCGAGCAGCGGACACTCCAAGACGCACGTCTGCTGCTGAGGTACCACCGCGAGGGCGATTTGGCCGCTCGCGAGGAGCTCACGCTTCGCTTCATGCCGCTCGCGCGTCAGCTCGCGGCTCGGTACCGGCACGCAGGCGAGTCGCTCGAGGATCTCGTGCAGGTCGCCTGTCTGGGCCTGCTGAAGGCCATCGACCGCTACGACCCGGGTCGCGGTGAGGGCTTCGCCCGCTACGCCGTGCCCACCATGCTGGGGGAGCTCAAGCGCCACTTTCGCGACAAGGGCTGGTCGGTCCACATGCCGCGCGCGACGCAGGAGCTCGTGCTGAAGGTGACCGACGCGCTCGGCTCGCTGCCCGCGAGGCTTGGGCGCTCGCCGCGGCCGCGCGACGTCGCGGAGGCGGTCGGCGCTCCGGTGGAGGACGTGCTCGAGGCGATGGAGGCGGCCACGGCCTACGAGGCCGCCTCGCTGGACGCTCCGCGCCCGGGCACCGCCGACGGCGACGGCTGGACCTATGGCGACTCGCTGGCCGAGGAGGATCCCGGCTACGAGCTCGTGGAGCTCGGCGAGACGCTGCGCGGCACCCTGGCCGCGCTACCCGACCGCGAGCGCCTGATCCTGCGCCTTCGCTTCGAGCGGGACATGACGCAGGCGGAGATCGCCGAGCGGATCGGCGTGTCCCAGATGCACGTGTCGCGCCTTCTGCGCCGGTCGCTCGAGCGGCTCTCGGCGGTGGGGGCCGCCGCGGCATAGCATTCGCCGCGTGAACGGCGAGCAGCTCGCGGCGGTCTCGAACGCGATTGTCAGCATCTTCAGCGAGTGCTACGGCCGCGGTGCCACCAAGGCCAAGACCTACGAGTTCGACAACTACATGTTCGTCGTGCTCGAGGACATCCTCACCACCGTCGAGCGCACGCTCGTCGAGCGGGGGGAGGAGGACCTGGTGCGTTCGGTGCGCCTCACCTTCCAGGAGACCCTGTCGGATCGCATCAAGTCGGAGATCGTCGCGATCGTCGGGCGGGAGGTAGTGGCCTACCACAGCCAGGTGACCTTCCACCCGGACCGGGGCTTCGAGATCTTCGTGCTCGCCGACTAGGCCCGAGGCAGAAAGAAGGCCGGCCGTTTCCGTCGGGCGTCCCTGCGGTCCGCCAATCGGCTCCGGACGGCCCTATCTACGGCCGCTACCCGGCGCCGATGCGGAGAAACGCGGGTTCTCGGGCAGCGGGACGTCCGGCGTGCGGGCCAGCGCGGCGGCCACGATGATCAGGTGCACGCCGGGTGCGAGGCGTTGCGGGCGACCGTCGCCCTTCGCGTCGTAGGTGTTCCGGGCGTCCAGCAGCGACAGGATGCTCTCGTAGACCGGGGCGTGTGGTGCGCCCGGCCCCACGTCGCACGCGAGCCGGGCGAGGGCCAGGGCCTCGTGCGGATCGGCGCCGTTGAACATCTGCCCGATCGCGCTGATCAGGAACGAATAGACGCGCTCGAGCAGCGGGTCGCGCGAGAGCGACTCGATGCCGGCGGGCGGCCCGAGGTCGAGCGGCTCCTCGCCGTCCATCAGCCGGAGCGCCTGTCCCCCGGCCAGCTCGCGCAGCACGTCGGCGGGTAAGCCGACCTGGAGGCCGTGGCGCAGCGCCATCGTGGCGCCGAACGCGGGGGTGGCGTACGGGGCGTCGCTTGCCATCAGGATCTGCCCGGGCGGGACCAGTGCGAACAGGGCCTGCACGTCGCTGGGCGACCACCACGCCGTGTCGAAGAACAGGTTGGGGTGGTCGGTGGCCTCGCGCCAGATCCAGGACAGGTCGGAGATCCCGGCGTGGGCCAGGATGAGCCGCAGGCCGGGATACCGCGAGCAGACCTCGATCGAGTGGCGGCCGAGCGCGGGGATGCCCCGGCCGGCGTGGCAGAGGATCGGCAGGCGCCGCTCGTGGGCGAGCTCGAACACAGGCTGGAGCTCCGGGTGGTGAAGCGTGAAGCCCTCCGCGCGCGGGTGGAGCTTGATGCCGCGCGCGCCGGCGTCGAGCGAGCGCCGCGCCTCCTCGAGCGGCGCGGCGGCGGGGTCCAGGCGGCAGAAGGGGAACAGGCGGCCGCCGGCGGCCTCGGACTCGGCGATCACCATGTCGTTGGCGGGCGGGTAGCCGTCCGGCTCGTGCATCGGGAAGACGATCGCGCGGGCGTCGATCCGCTCGAGCGCCTCGACCAGCTCCTGCCGGCTGCACCGGTATTCGTCGGGGTCGTTCGACCCGATGTGAGTGTGCGCGTCGACCAGCTCCACGCCCGGCACCTCGTCGCACATGCGGTCGAGCCAGGGGAGCAGTCCGGAGTCTTCGACCACGGTCGGGTCAGCCTAGTGTTCGACCCGGAGCGGCACGGGTCTGGTGGCCCATCCGGCCTTCAAAGCCGGCAGGGCGTGGCAGCCCCACGCTTGGATGGTTCGATTCCATCGCCGCTCCGCTTGCGTGCGGCGGCGGCGGCGCGGCGGCTCAGGACTTCGCGGCGAGCAGGAAGTGGTCGGGCTCGTCGCCCGACTTGACCAGGGTGATCGTGCCGATGACCGGCACGAGCAGGCCCTGGGCGTGCACGTAGCCGGTGTTGACCTCGGCCGAGTCGATCTCCCCCGCCAGGAGCTGCTTCATCTGCTCGCGGTGCTTGGCGAGGTTGGCGCGATCCATGACCGGCGGCCAGCTGGCGGACCTGAAGTCGTCCTCGGGGTAGCCGACGAGGTCGGTGAAGGCCTGGTTCAGCTCGCGGAAGTGGCCGTCCAGCCCGATCGTGGCCATCGGCTCGGCGGCGTCGTCGAAGCCGGGCCGCCTCTCGCGGGCCGGGCCCGTGTCGCGCCGGCGGCCGAAGAGCGGGCGGTGCGGATCGGTGTCGTCGGCGGGGCCGCCGGCCGCTGGTGGGC
>JBOGXT010000531.1:0-5490 GCA_050694635.1 Thermoleophilaceae bacterium | reverse complement strand
GAGCTCGAGCGACAGGGCGAGCAGCTGACCGTGTTCGCCGTCAGCCGCCCCGACGAGTCCGTCCGCCACGCGTTCGTCGACGAGCTGCGCGCGCCGGTCGTGTACCTGCCGTACCGCCCCTTGCGCGAGCCGCTCCGGGTGGCGCGCGCCCTCGTTTCCGTGCTGCGAGACGACCCGCGCGGCTGGCTGCGGGCGGCCGGCTACAGCCTCTGGCCGCCGCGCTCGAAGGGAGTCCGCCGCCTGCTCCAAGCGACGGTTCTGCGCGAGGAGATGGAGCGGGCCCGGATCGACCACGCGCACGCGCACTTCGCCACCGCCGCCGCCCGGCTGGCGAACCTCGCCTGGCGGATGGGCGGCCCGGGCTACAGCGTGACCGCCCACGCGAAGGACATCTACCACGAGAAGGTGCGAGTCGAGCATCTGCGTGACAAGCTCGCTCCGGCCCGCTTCGTGGCCGCGGTATCGAGCGCCGGCAGGGACCACCTCGACACGCTGCTCGGCCTGAACGGAAAGCTGGAGGTCGTTCCGAACAGCGTCGACCTGCGCCGGCTCGGCCGGCCCCGCACCGGCGCCGGCGAGCCGGGCCTCGTGCTGACCGTCGCCCGCCTCGTGGAGAAGAAGGGCCTGCGCGACCTCGTAGAGGCCTGCGCGCTGCTCCAGCGGCGATCCGCTATCGCGGGAGTGCGGCTAGAGGTCGTCGGCGGCGGGCCGTTGCGGGGCGAGCTGCGGGCGACGGCGGAGCGGCTCGGCGTGAACGCCCGCTTCCTTGGGCCGCGGCCGCATGAGCACGTGCTCGAGCGCTACCACCGTGCCGCGGTCTACTGCCTGCCGTGCGTCGTGGCGGGTACGGGCGACCGGGACGGCCTGCCGACGTCGGTGCTGGAGGCGATGGCGCTCGGCGTGCCGGTCGTCACCACCGCCGTGAGCGGGCTGCCGGAGGCCGTGATCGACGGGTACACCGGCCTGGTGGTTCCCGAGCACGACCCCGAGGCGCTCGCGGCCGCGATCGAGCGGCTCCTGACCGACGGCGAGCTCGCGGCCCGCCTCGCCGCGCAGGCTCGCCGACACGTGGAGGAGCGCTTCGCGCTCGAGCGCAGCGCGGCGCGGCTGCGCGGCCTGTTCCCGGGGACCGCGTGATGCGCATCGCCTACCTCTCGACCGACCCGGGCGTGCCCTACGGCGCCAGGAAGGGCGCCTCGGTGCACGTGGCGGAGCTGATAGACGCGCTCGCCGGCGAGGGCGCCCGGGTGCTCGCCCTCGTGTCTGGCGTCGCCTCCGACGCGGGCCCGCCCGCGCCCGGCGCCACGGTCGAGCGGCTGCCGGGGCCCGGCAAGGGGTCGAGCGTCTCCGAGCGGCTCGCCGCCGAGGCGGAGCGGACCGACTGGATCGAGCGGCGGCTCGCGCGCTTCGGCGCCGACGCCCTCTACGAGCGGCTCGCCCTCCATTCGGCGGCGGGCTCGCACGCCGCCGCCCGACTCGGGATCCCGCACCTCGTCGAGCTGAACGCGCCGCTCGTGCACGAGGCGCGCCGCTACCGCGGGCTCGAGGAGCTCGACGCCGCCGCACGGCTCGAGCGCGCCGTGCTGTCCGACGCCGGGCTGGTGCTGGCGGTCAGCCGCCCGCTCGCGAGCCACGCGCTCCGCCACGGGGCGCGGCGGGTCGAGTTGTTCCCCAACGCGGTCGCGATCGAGCGCTACCCGCGGCGGCAGCGGCGGCGGCCGGATCCAGTGGCGGTGTTCACTGGCAGGGTGCGGCCGTGGCACGGGATCGAGACCGTCGCGGCCGCCTGGCGGCTGCTGGGTGACGCCGCCCCCGCGCTGGTGGTGGCGGGGGACCCGGGCGAGGCGCGGGAGCTGCTCGAAGAGATCGGAGCGGCGCTGCTCGGTCCGATCCCCCACTGCCAGATTCCGGCCGTGCTCGCCGAGGCGGACATCGGGCTGGCGCCGTACGCGCGCGACGCCCCCGACTACTTCTCACCGCTCAAGCTGTTCGAGTACATGGCCGCCGGGCTCGCGGTGGTGGCCGGCGAGATCCCAGCGACGCGCGAGTTGGTCACCGCCGAGCACGCCGTGCTCGTCCCGCGCGGCGACCCCGAGGCGCTCGCGGCCGCGGTGGCGGGCCTGGCGGTGGATGCGCGGGGGAGGGAGCGGCTCGGACGGGCGGCCAGGACCCTCGTGGCCAACGGGCACACCTGGCGCCACCGAGCCCGTCGCGTGATCGAGCACGTCGCCCGGCCGGCGGGCGCCCTCACGCGGGAGGTGGTGGGGACGTGAGGCCGGCGCTGCGAACGCTGAGGCCGTACCTCGCGCCCGAGTGGCCGGCCCTGGCGCTGGCCATGCTCTCCACGGTGGCGGTGGTGGCCGCCTGGCTCGCGCGCCCGCTGCCGATCGCGCTGGTGGTGGACCGCCTGCTCGACCAGCGCCAGATTCCGTTCGAGCTCGACGCGGGCGACTGGCGGTTCATCGGGCTCTTGGCGGGGCTGGTGTTTGCGATCGCGCTGGTCGGCGCGGTCGGCGCCCACCTCGCGGACGACCGGCTCGTCCGGGCGGGCGAGCTCATCACCCACCGGCTGAGGGTGGCGACCTACGCACAGCTCCAGCGCCTCTCGCTCAGCTTTCACGAGAGCCGGCACGCCGGAGAGCTCGTCACCCGCGTCACCGGGGACGTGAGCGCGGTCGGTGGTCTCTTCCCGGGCGCTCTCGGGAACCTCGCGTCGGCCACGACGCTGCTCGCCGGGATGCTCGCGGTGAGCCTCGTCATCGACCCGGTCCTCGCGCTCACGGCGTTCGCGGCGGCGCCCGCGCTCGCGTTCGTTTCGTTCCGCTTCCGCGGCCGCGTCAAGGCCGTGGCGCGGCGACAGCGGGCCAAGGAGAGCGAGATCGCGGCGCTGTCGGAGGAGTCGTTCGCCGCGATGCGCGTGGTCAAGGCGCTGGGCGCCGAGCGCTTCGAAGAGGAGCGGCTGCGGGCGCGCAGCGAGGAACTGCGCGACCTCGAGCTCGAGGCCAACGAGGTGGAGGGCCGCTTCTCCGGCATCACGGACCTGCTCGGGGCGGTGGCGCTCGCGCTCGTGCTGGTGGTGGGAGTGGTGCGCGTCGCGGCGGGCGCGGTGACCCCGGGCGAGCTCGTGATCATGTGGACCTACGCGCGTCGCATCGACCGGCCGCTGCGCGCGATGGCGCGCAACGGCAACCGGCTCGCGCGCGGCCTCACGCGGGCCGAGCGCGTCGCCGAGATCCTCGCCGCCGACGACTTCCTGGAGGAGCGGCCGGACGCGCACACCGGACCGCGTGCGAGGGGCGACCTCGAGCTCCACGAGGTGTCGTTCTCGTACGACCCGGAGCGCCCGGCTCTGGTTGACCTCACGCTGCGGATCCCCGCCGGCGAGCGGCTGGCCCTGGTCGGGCGCTCGGGCGCCGGGAAGTCCACCCTCGCCGCGCTGATCGCCCGCTTCTACGACCCGCCGCCCGAGCGCGGTCACGTGTCGCTCGACGGACGGGACCTGCGCGACTGCTCGCTTTCGTGGCTGCGCGACCAGGTCGGCCTCGTGCTGCAGGAGACCGTGCTGTTCACCGGGACCGTCGCGGAGAACATCGCGTACGGGCTCGAGGCGGACCGTGAGCAGGTGGTCGCCGCAGCCAAGGCGGCCGGGGCGCACGCCTTCATCGCCGAGCTCCCGCAGGGCTACGACACGATGCTGGGCCAGCGCGGGGTCGGGCTGTCCGGCGGGCAGCGCCAACGAATCGCGATCGCCCGCACTCTGCTGCGCGACCCGCCGGTGCTGGTGCTGGACGAGCCGACCACAGGCCTCGACGGCGAGAGCGAGGCGCAGGTGATGGACGGCCTCGGGGCGCTGATGCGCGGCCGCACGACGATCATCATCACCCACTCCCAGCGGCTCGCCGCCAGCGCCGACCGCGTGGTCGTGGTGGAGGCCGGCCGGGTCGGGCGCGACGGCCGGCCCGAGCTCGTGCTCCCGGATGAGCCGAGCGTTCGCCGGCGGCCGGCGCGGCGAGCCGAGGGCACCCACGTACCGGCCGATCACGCTTTGCCGCACATGGGCGAGCTGCTTGCCCCGGACGTCATGGCCGAGGTCTTGGCGCGGTCGCTCGGTGAGGACGCCCCGCCGCCCGACGTGCGGGTCCGCTACCTGCGCTACAAGCCCGAGACCAACCTCGTCGTGCACTACGACGTCGGCGTCGGCGGCCGCTGGCACCACGCCACGGCCATGATCGCGCGCGGCGACCTCGCACGGCGGGCGCGCAAGTCCGAGAACCTCGCGCTGGCTGACATGGTCGACGGGCGCTCGCCGGCCGAGCACCCCCTGTTCTACGAGCCGGGGCTGCGCGCGCTCGTCCAGTGGCTCCCGCTCGACCTGTCCCTGTCGGCGCTGGCCCTGCCGCCGCCCGAGCGCGACCAGCGTCTGCGCTCCGCCGGCGTGCGCCTGAATGGACCCGCGGGGGAGCCGTCGCTGCTCGCCTACAAGCCGCGTCGGCGGGCGGTCGTGCGACTGGATCGCCACGTGCTCAAGTACTACGCGAGCCAAAGGGCCTTCGAGGGAGCCCTGGCGGGGCTGCGGGCCTCATCGGGCCTGTCCGTGCCGACCCCTGGGTGGGAGGCGGGCATCCCCGACCTGCTTCTGACGGTGCAGCCCCACGTCTCCGGCCCCGCCTTCGCGTCGCCCGCGGCGGCGGCGGGGGTGGCGGGCGCCGTCCTCGCTCGTCTCCACGCGGGAGGCGCGGCGGGGGTGCGGGCGTTCGCACCGGCCGAGCAACTCGACGCCGCGGCATCCTCGGCGCGGCTCGTGGCTTGGATCGCGCCCGAGCTCCGGTCCCGCCTCGAGGCCCTTCTGGGCCGGCTCGAGGCCACACTGCCCGGCGGTCTCGACCACGTCCCGGCCCATGGCGACTTCAACGCCAGGCAGCTCATCGACGCGGCCGGCGGGCTCGTCGTCACGGACTTCGACGGGATGTGCGCCGCTCCCGCCGCGCTGGACGTCGCGACCTACCTCGCCTACCTCGTTCGCGGCGACGCGACGGACCTGGATACCGCGCTGGCGGTGCTCGAGATGCTGCTTGACGGATATGGGGAGCGACCGGAGCAGCTGTCGTGGTACCTCGCGACGATGATCCTCCGCCGCTCGCCGCGCCCATTCCGGTATCAGGACGAGCGCTGGCCCGAGCGGGTCGAGCAGATGGTGGCGGTGGCCGAGGGGGCCTACACGTGATCGCACGCCTCGAGCGGATCGTCGGCGAGCCGGTCGAGCTCGAGCAGCTGAAGCACAAGCCGGGCAGGCGGCGCACGCTGCGCGCGCGGGGGCCGGCGGGGACCGCGATCGTGAAGGTGTACGCCTCGGACCGGGCGGCGACCGTGGCCGCCCGGGTGACCGCATTGGCGACGGGTCCGCCCGAGCCGGCGCTGCCGAGGGTGCTGGCGTGCGAGCCGGGGCTCCACATGGTGGTGCTGTCGGAGGTGCGGGGCCTATCGCTGAGC
>JBOGXT010000530.1:0-2775 GCA_050694635.1 Thermoleophilaceae bacterium | reverse complement strand
CGCCAACCCCCGGGCGGTCATCGCCTTCGAGGGCGTGACCCGGGAGGTGATGGCGCGTGAGCTCGAGGGCGACGAGCGCGAGCGGCACTATGCCCGCGGGATCGAGATCTATCCCGGCTGGACGCAGTACCGCAAGCGCGCCTCACACCGGCGAATTCCCGTCATGGAGCTGACGCCGGTCGAATAGTCGCCAGCCTCAGGAGCGCGGCGCCGTGTACGGCCGGTCCGGCCAGTAGGCCCACTCCTCGATGTGCGCGCAGCGGCCCTCCTCGAAGCGCAGCAGCCAGATGTCTCGGAACTCGGGCCGGACGGGGTCGCCGTAGTGGACCTCGACAGCCACAACGGCGCGGTCGCCGTCCACGGCGAAGACCTCACTCGTCATCTCGAACACCTCGTCGGGTCCCTCCCGCTCGCGCTCCTACATGGCGCCGAGCTCCTCCAGGCCGACCACCGGGTCCTGGTAGGCGAGAGGAGGTAGGTCGCCTCCTCGCTGAAGAGCTCCCTGAGCATCTCGGTCCCGGGCGAGCGCCAGGTGCGCTCGTAGCGCCGGATCCAGTCCTCGACCTCGCGGTGGGTCATTGGGGCAGCTCGACCGAGCCGTCCTCTCGGATCGTCCAGCGCGGGTTGTGGGCGACCTCCCACGCGTGGCCCTCGGGATCGACGATCGCCGCCGAGCAGAACGTCTCGGCCGGCTCGCGGACGATCTCGGCGCCGGCGGCGCGCGCCTCCTCCGTGATCGCGTCGACCTCGGCGGGGGACCGCACGTTGTGTGCCAGCGTCACGCCGCCCCAGCCGCCGCCATCCTCGACGCCGCTGTCCTCGGCCAGCCTGGCCCGGTCCCAGAGCGCGACGACCATGCCGCCCGCCTGGAAGAAGACCACGTCGTCGCCCGGCTCGGCGCGCGTTTGCCAGCCGAGCGCCTCGTAGAAGCGCCTCGCCCGGGCGAGGTCGTGCACACCAAGGGTGACCAGGCTGACTCGCTGCTCCATGGCCGGAGTCCTACAGGAGACACCCGTCGCCCGCTTCACCGGGGCGCCGTCCAGCGGCTCAGGCGCGTCTCGGCCCGCGCGCGGACCTCGGGGTGGCGCTCCGCCAGGAAGGCCGTCCAGACCGCCGTCTGGAGCCGGCGGGCCTCGATGAAGGGCTCGAGTTCCTCGCCGGCCGGCGGGCGTCGGTAGCCGGCGAGCGCGGCCGTCCCCTCCGGCTCAGCGGACACCACCAGGCAGGCCAGGTCCCACCCGATGGGCCCCGCGCACGTGTCCTCGAAGTCGGTCCACAGCAGGCCGCCCGGCGTGCGCAGCAGGTTGCTGCGCCCCACGTCGCCGTGGAGCGGCTGCGCCGGCAGGGCCGCGCCGTCGATCGCCATGCGAACGCGCTCGAGCGCGCCGCGCAGGACCTCGGGACGCGCCGCGCCCAGGCCGCCCGACTCCTCGAGCCGGTCGATCACCCGCGCGCACTCGTCCAGGAGGCCCACGAACGGGGGCAGCTCGCCAGGGTAGGCCTCCAGCGCCTCGTGCAGCCGCCGCAGCGCCTCTCCGGCCTCGCGCCCGCTCGGCGGGTGCTCCGGGTCGTGCTCGACGAAGCGCCAGAACGTGATCGCGAGGCCGTCCTCGACGTGCGGGCCGGGCGGCAGCTCGCTTGCCGGCGCCACCACGGCCTCACCTCGCTCGGCCAGGAGCCACCGCGACGGCGGCCTCGAGCGCGCGGCGGGTCACGAGGGGTCGGGCGAAGGACCGAGGCGCCGGCAGAGCTGCACCTCCGTCCGGTAGGGCACGGTCACCGTCCCCTCCCCCGCCAACGCCCGCGCCCGCTCCAGGACCTTCGCGCGCTCGGCTGCGTCGAGCGCGGCGATGAAGCTGATCGACCCCACGCGGGCCTCCATCCCATCCGCATCGAGCTCCTGGGAGTTCGCGAGCTCGTGCTCCTCGAGCGGCCCGAACAGCGAGGTCCGCTCGAAGGCGGCGCGCCAGGCGTCGCCGCGGTGCGTCGGAGTGCCGGCACGGTGGGGCGCTACCAGCTCCTCGATCGCGACGTTGACGGCGTCCTCGTCGACGCGCCCGTTCCAGAGCAGCGCCAAGAGCCCATCGGGGCGCAGCACGCGGTGGATCTCCGCGAGCGCGGCGTCCCCGTCGAACCAGTGGAAGGCCTGCCCCACCACCACCCCGTCGACCTCGCCGGCACCCAGCGGGATGGCCTCGGCGGTGCCCCCGAGCGCCCGGACCGACCCGGGCAGCGCCGCGCGCATCTCCGCCACCGGCTCCACGGCGACCACCCGCACGCCCGCCTCCAGCAGCGCGCGGGTGAGTACGCCCGTGCCGGCCGCCAGGTCCAGCACCGCCGCGTCAGGCGGGAGGCGCGACACGACCAGCGCCACCGCCTCCTTCGGGTACCGCGGGCGCCCTCGGTCGTACGCCTCCGCCGAGCGGGAGAAGCCCTCTGCCGCCGCGCGGTGGATCACAGCGTCGTCCGCGCGAGCGGCTCGTAGATCGCGCCCTGGGGGCGCAGGGACGAGCGGTAGAGCGTCAGCCGATCGGCAGCGAACGCCTCGTCCGGCGGCGCCGGATCGCCCGGCAGGGGCGCCGCGCGGCGCTCGCCCCTCTTCACGCGCGCGAGCGTGAGATGCGGCCAGAAGGCGCGCTTCTCGGGCCGGTACCAGCGGCCCGCCTCGAGCGCGTCCGAGACCGCCGACTGCAGCGCGACGGCGCGACCGTCCTCGTCCTCCAGGTCGAGGGCGAACAGGCGCGGGTCGCGCGGCGGGAGCGGCAGGACCCCGCC
>JBOGXT010000529.1:0-13086 GCA_050694635.1 Thermoleophilaceae bacterium | reverse complement strand
CCTTATCGGGCAGGAAGCGGTCGGCGATGTAGCGGTCGGCGAGCTCCGCCGCGGCCTCGAGCGCCTCATCGGTGATCTCGACCTTGTGGTGGCTCTCGTAGCGGTCGCGCAGGCCCTTGAGGATCTGGACTGTCTCCTCGGTCGTGGGCTGGTCGACGCGGATCTGCTGGAAGCGGCGCTCCAGGGCGGCGTCGCGCTCCAGGTACTTGCGGTACTCGTCGAGCGTCGTGGCGCCGATCGTCTGCAGCTCGCCGCGCGCCAGCGCCGGCTTCAGGATCGAGGCGGCGTCGATCGCGCCCTCCGCGGCCCCCGCGCCGACGAGGTTGTGCAGCTCGTCGATGAACAGGATGATGTCGCCGCGCTGGGTGATCTCCTTCATCACCTTCTTGAGGCGCTCCTCGAACTCGCCGCGGTACTTCGAGCCCGCCACGAGGGCGGCCAGGTCGAGCGTGTAGATCTGCTTGTTCTTGAGCAGCTCGGGCACCTCGCCGCTCGTGATGCGCTGGGCGAGGCCCTCGACCACGGCGGTCTTGCCCACGCCCGGCTCGCCGATCAGCACCGGGTTGTTCTTGGTGCGGCGCGAGAGGATCTGCATGATGCGCTCGATCTCGGTCTCGCGGCCGACGACCGGGTCGAGCTTGCCCTCGGCGGCCAGCTTGGTGAGGTTGCGGCCGAACTGGTCGAGCAGCTTGGAGGACTTCTTGCCCTCGCCCTGGGCGCCGGCGCCGGCTGCGGCGCGGCCCTGGCGGCCACCCGGACCGGACAGCATGCGGATGACCTCGTTGCGGATCTTCTCCGAGTCGGCGTCGAAGTCGAGCAGGATGCGTGCGGCCACGCCCTCGTTCTCGCGCACCAGGCCGAGCAGGATGTGCTCGGTGCCGATGTAGTTGTGGCCGAGGGAGAGGGCCTCGCGCAGGGCGAGCTCCAGCACCTTCTTGGCACGCGGGGTGAACGGGATCTGGCCGGAGGTGACCTCCTCGCCCGAGCCGACGATGCGGACGACCTGGGCGCGGACGCGCTCCACCGTGATGTCGAGGGACTCTAGGACGCGGGCCGCCAGGCCCTCCTCCTCGCGGAGCAGGCCGAGTAGGATGTGCTCCGTGCCGATGTAGTTGTGCTTGAGGATGCGGGCCTCCTCCTGGGCGAGGACGACCACCTGCCGGGCCCGTTCGGTGAAGCGCTCAAACACGGCTCTTGCCTATCTGTCGGGAACGTCGGGGCGGATGTTGCCCGTCTCTTTCCCTCTAGATCGGCACCTATGCCGATCGAATGAGAGGCGATACGGGGTTCACCGGCCCGTGGGCCGAGTCTACCAACGCCCCCCGGGTCAGCTTGCGCCTTAATGGAGCCGTAAATGCCGCGTGCAACGAGGGTTTTTGGCTAGGCTCGCCGCGCCATGACCAGTGCCCGCGCCGCCGCCTTCATGCTCATGGCCGCCCTGGCGGTCCTGGGCTGCGGCGGCGAGGACGAGAGCGCGGACCGGTTCCGCGACGGCTACAACGCCGCCATCGCGCGGCTGAACGACGTCAACTCGAACATCGAGGAAAGCGGCGAGGAGCTCGCGAGCCAGCCGGGCGGGGAGATCGCCCGCGAGTTCGACCGCATCGCGACCACCGCGGACCGCACCCGCGCCGATCTCGCCAAGCTCGAGCCTCCGGAGGACGCCAGGGACGAGTTCGACGAGCTGCTCGCCGCGATCGGGGACGGCGCGACGGACATCCGCGCCGTCGCGGACGCGGCCAGGCGCGAGAACCAGGAGCGCTTCCTGGAGGCGACCCAGGCGCTATCGCGGAGCGGCCAGGAGATCAGCGAGGCCGAGGACTCGCTGAAGGACGCGATGGAGAGCGACTGATCGGTTCATGACATCGGGGGCTCGCGCCCCCGGACCCGCGCTGATGCCTGGCCGGTGCCCGAGGGCTCGCGCCCCCGGACCCCCGCTGATGCCTGGCCGGTGCCCGGCGATCAGCTCCGCATCGCCGGGAAGAGCACCACTTCCCGGATCGAGCGGCGGCCGCTCAGGATCATCACCAGGCGGTCGACGCCGATGCCGATCCCCCCGGTGGGTGGCATGCCGTGCTCCAGGGCCTGCACGTAGTCCTCGTCGTAGGGCTGGGTCTCCTCGTCGCCCGCGGCCTGGTCGGCGCGCTGCTGCTCGAATCGTGCGCGCTGCTCGTCCGGGTCGTTCAGCTCCGTGAAGGCGTTGGCGAACTCCATGCCGGCGGCGAAGCACTCGAACCGCTCGACCAGCCCCGGCTCCGAGCGGTGGTCCTTGGCGAACGGCGACAGCTCCTTCGGGTAGTCGAGGACGAAGGTGGGATCGTGGAGCTCGGGCTCGACGTGCTTGGAGAGCAGGCCGTCCACCCGCTTGGCCCAGGTGCCCTCGCCCGGCAGGTCGTCCGCGGCGATGTCGAGTCCGGTCTTCTCCCTGATGGCGTCCCGCAGCTTGATGCGGCGCCAGGGGGGCGAGAAGTCGACCGGCCCTTCGTAGCCCACCTCGTGCGCGACATGGGCGATCAGCTCCTCCAGGCGCGCGGCGATGTCCCCGTAGTCGGCGTAGGCCTCGTACCACTCGAGCATCGTGAACTCGGGATTGTGCTTGTGGGAGACGCCCTCGTTGCGGAAGTCCTTGCCGATCTCGTAGACCCGCTCGAGGCCGCCGACGATCAGCCGCTTCAGATAGAGCTCGTCGGCGATGCGCAGGTAGAGCTCGCGGTCGAGCTCGTTGTGGTGGGTCACGAAGGGTCGCGCCAGCGCGCCGCCGTACAGAGGCTGCAGGATGGGGGTCTCCACCTCGAGGAAGCCACGCTCGTCGAGCCAGCGCCGCAGTGCGCGGACGACCTTCGAGCGCAGGATGAAGAGCTCCCGGGCGTCCTGGTTGGCCAACAGGTCGACCTCTCGATGCCGGTATCTCGTCTCGACGTCCTCGAGGCCGTAGTACTCCTTGGGAACGTCGCGCAGCGACTTGGCCAGGAGCTTCCAGTCGCCCACCAGCAGGCTGAGCTCGCCGCGCCTCGACTTGAAGGCGGTTCCGTCCACGCCGACCAGGTCACCGAGGTCGAGCGAGGTCAGCGTCTGGAACGACTCCTCGCCCAGAACGTCCCGCTTGGCATGCAGCTGGATCTTGCCGCTGCGGTCGACGAGATCAAGGAAGGCGGCGCCGCCGTGTCCACGACGGGCAACCAGGCGGCCGGCTATGCGGTACGCGACGTCGGTCTCATCGCCGGGTTCGAGGCCGTCGTGGGTCTCGTGGATCCCCTCGATCGGCACGCCTCCGTCGAACTCGTGCGGAAAGGGGTCGATCCCCTGCTCGCGCAGGCGCTCGAGCTTCGCCCGCCGGTCGTCCACCGCGCGAACGCTACTCAGCGCTCGATCTTGGTGATCTTGAGCTTGCGAGCGGGGCCGCGGGGCACCGGGACGGTCACCGTCTCGCCGCGCTTGTGGCCGATCAGGGCGCGGCCGACGGGCGACTCGTTCGACAGGCGGCTCTCCGAGGGGTTCGCCTCGGCCGACCCGACGATCTTGAACTTCGTGGACTTGTCGGTCTTCTGGTCCTTGACGTGCACGGTCACCCCCACTCCGACGACGTCGGTGTCGACGTCCTTCTCGTCGATCACCCGAGCGTTGCGGAGCTTCTCCTCGAGATCGGAGATCTGCTTCTCGAGCATCGCCTGCTCGTTCTTGGCGTCGTCGTACTCGGAGTTCTCGGCGATGTCGCCGAACTCGCGGGCCTCCTTGATGCGCTGGGCCACCTCGCGCCTGCGGTCGCCGCGCAGGTACTCGATCCTGGCCTTCAGCTCGTCGAGGCCCTGCGGGGTGAGGACTGTGTCGCGTGCCATGAGAAAACCCTCCGAAACCGGACCGACGGCCGGAGGGACGGAGCAGTGTAGCAACGCGCGGTTAGGCCGCAACAGCGATTTCGCGCTCCGCGAGAACGGCCAGCGCGGCGCGGGCATGGGCCGTCGTGGGGGCGGTCACCAGCGGCTCGCGCTCGCGCCTCGTGAGGCCGAGCGTGTCGGCGTACCAGGGGTAGAACTTGCGCAGGTAGCGGCCGGCGCGCTCTACGCCGAGATGGTCCTCCGCGCTCGCGATCACCCACTCGAGCTCGGCGACGACCTCGTCCCTGTTTGGCTTGCCCTCGTAGCGGCCCAGGATGCGGGCGAAGCGCCAGGGGTTGCCGAGCGAGCCGCGGGCGAGCATGACGGCTTCGGCGCCGCTCTCGTCGAACGCTCTCAAGGTGCGCTCCTCGTCCGCGAGACCGCCCGATAGGACCACGGGCACCGAAAGGGATTGGGCGAGGTCCCGTGCCACGGCGTAGTCGGGGCTGCCGGCGTGCTGCTGGGAGGCGTGCCTTGGGTGGAAGGCGATACCCGCTACGCCGGCCTCGGCGGCGAGGCGGTGGGCGAGCTGCAGGCCGGTGCGGTCGCCCGGACGGTTGCCTGGGCGGAGCTTGACGGTGACGGGCAGTCCGCTGCCCTCGGCGGCGGCCCTGGCGATGGCCACGGCCTTGGCGGGGTCTTCGAGGAGGGCGGCTCCGGCGCCGGTCTTGCAGACCTTGCGGACGGGGCAGCCCATGTTGAGGTCGATCAGATCGGCGCCCGCCTGCGCGGCGAGCCCGGCCGCCTCGCGCATCACGTCCGGGTCGTGGCCGAAGAGCTGGAGCGACACGGGGTGCTCGTCCGCGTGGATGCGGAGGTACTCGCGCAGCGTGCGCTCGTTGCCGTGGGCGAGCCCGAAGCTCGAGACCATCTCGGACACCACCAGGCCCGCCCCGAAGCGC
Organism: Thermoleophilaceae bacterium; assembly: GCA_050694635.1. GTDB lineage: Bacteria > Actinomycetota > Thermoleophilia > Solirubrobacterales > Thermoleophilaceae > JACVRW01. The sequence continues at coordinate 8,309 of JBOGXT010000529.1, read as the reverse complement.
CTGGCCTGAAGCCGGACGAACCAGTTGCCGATGCCGGCAAGGGGCGCGAGCACGACGCGGTTCTCGATCGTGCGACCGCCGAGCGTCCAGGGGTCGGTGAGGGAGCGGGCCACGGTTGCTTGAACCGTAGCGCCGCTGGGCCGCGGCCGGCTCAGGCCGCGAGTGTGCGTTCGGCCGCGAGTGTGCGTGCGGTCGTGGCCAGTAGGCGGCGCACGTCGCTCGCGACCTCCTGAGACGCGTCCTGCAGTTGCAGGAATGTCACGGGCACGCAGCGCCAGCCGCGAGCCTGGAGGACGCGGCTCTTCTCCCGATCGCGCTCGAAGGCGGCCCTGGTGCGGTGGGTCTCCCAGCCGTCGACCTCGATGATGACGCGCTGTTCTCGCCAGACGGCGTCGACCTCGAAGCCCTCGACGTAGACGTTGGTCTCCGGGCGAGGAAGCCGCGCTTGGCCGCGAAGTCGATAAACATCTCCTCGAGGTCGCTCTTGGTGTGGCTGGCGCCGGCCCGGCGCTTTTCGAGCGCCGCTCTTACGTTCTTGGTGCCCGGGCGGCGCGGATGGCGGGTTGAGTACGGTCGCCAGGTCGAAGAGGGTGCGGGGGACGGTGGTGATGGGGATGGCGTCCTTGACGGTGGTTTCGTCGGGTGGGATCTGAGAGCGGTGGAACCGGATTCCGGGGCGTGGGTGCTGCCCGCGCGGTGTGGTCACTTCGATGGCCGATCCTCCCGGTGGCCGAAGCCCCCAGTGCGCACCGCCGGCACGATGGCTCAGCACCGCTCCGGAGCCTCCCGCGAGCACAGCCGCCATCCACGCCGACTCCCGCGATCGGTTCAGGTGCCCGACGGCGTAAATACCGCTATGAAGGGGAAGCAGCCGCCTCGCCCGTAGTCGGCGGTCGACAGCGTGCCGGCTCAACCCGAATGCCGCCAGCTGCCTTCGCGCGACCACCCCATGCTGCCGATCGGCTAGCTCCGAGATCGCCCCGTCCTGCCCGTCCCATCTGACTTTGCCGCGCATATCGCGGTCAATCCAGATCGCATCGAACCATCTGCCCAGGATGGCGCCCTTGGCGTTACGGGTGGGCGGCGAGTGCTACGAGTTAGCTGCGGTTTCGTTCCCAGATCAGCTTTAGGCCCGTCAGGGTTAGGAGGTCGTCCACTTCGTCCACTTGGTCGCAGAACGGGACGATCTCTTGCGCGAAGCCGCCGGTTGCGATGGCCGTTGCCTCCTCCCCGAGCTCCTCGCGCAGGCGGCCCAGGATGCCGTCGACCTGGCCGGCGAAGCCGTAGACGACTCCGGCCTGGATCGCCTCCTGGGTGCCCTTTCCGATCGCGTGGCGGGGCTCCTCGATGTCCACGCGCGGCAGCCGGGCCGCTCGCGCCGCCAGGGCCTCCAGCGAGATCTCGATCCCCGGCGAGATCACGCCGCCCAGGTACTCCCCCCGGCTCGACACAACGTCGTAGTTGATGGCGGTGCCGAAGTCGACCGCGATGCACGCTCCGCCCACGCGGTCGAAGGCCGCCACGGCATTCACCAGCCGGTCCGCGCCCAGCTCCTGTGGGGTGTCGATTCGGATCGGCATTCCGGTCTTCAGCGACGGCCCCACCAGCGCCCCGTTGCCGTTCAGGTAGCGCGCCGTCAACTGCTCGTACTCGTGCGCCAGTGTCGGCACCACAGACGAGACGATCGCCGCGTCCACGTCGCGCAGGCGCAGGTCGCGCAGGTCCAGCAGGGAGGCGAGCACGGTGGCCAGCTCGTCGGCCGTGGCGAAGCGAACCGTGCGGAAGCGCCAGTGCTCCACGAGCTGGTCGTCGCGGAACATGCCCAGGTGGGTCTGGGTGTTGCCGACGTCTATCGCGAGGAGCACGGCGGCGGGATTATCCCGCCTGCGGCAGCGGCGACCCGCCACCCGGCGATGGAGGTCCGGGGATCCAACTGCGGGCAATGAAAGAAGTGAAGGCCGATGTCGCCCCGAGAGACGATGAGGTACTCCTCCGGCCACAGACCCACCTCGAGGTGGCTCGGAGGTCGCGCGAAGGGAGGATGGGCGCGACGCCCTCGGTCACGCCGGGATCATGGCGTGAGCGGTGCGCCCATCGCGTGGAACCCCCCATCCACGTGCACGATCTCCCCCGTTACCCGGCGCGAGAGATCGGACAGCAGGAACAGCACGGTGTCGGCCACGGGGACGGGATCGCTCGTGTCCCAGGCCAGCGGCGCCTGCTCGCCCCACATCCCGGCCAGGCCGTCGAAGCCGGGGATGCCGCCGGCGGCGGGCGTCTCGATCGGCCCGGCGGAGACGAGGTTCACGCGGATGCCGGAAGCACCCAGATCACGGGCCAGATACCTGGACACCGACTCCAACGCCGCCTTGGCCACGCCCATCCAGTCATAGACGGGCCACGCGACCGAGGCATCGAAGTCCATGCCCACGAACGAGCCCCCTTCATCGCCCATCAACGGGGCCAGCGACTCAGCCAGTGCCTTGAAGGAATAGGCGCTGGTGCGAAACGCGAGCTCGGCCGACTCCGCCGGGGCGCTCATGAAGTTGCCGCCGAGGGCGTCGCCCGGCGCGAACGCAATCGCATGGAGAACCCCGTCGAGGCCGTCCCAGCGAGAGGAGAGCTCCGAAGCGAGGGAAGCGAGGTCGTCGGCGCTGTTCACGTCCAGCTCGAGTACGTCTGGAGGGGAGGGAAGGCGAGCCGCAGCCCGCTCCGTCATCCGCCGCGTGCGGCCGAAGCCGGTCAGCACGATCTCTGCGCCCTCCTGCTGGGCGCGCTCGGCGACCGCGTAAGCGATCGAGCCCTTCGTCAGGACCCCGGTGACGAGGAGGCGTTTGCCTTCGAGGAGCATCGGGTCAGGCTGCGCGGCGGCAGACGACCTCGACGTTCATCCGCAGCACCATACGACCATCCTGGTTCACGACCTTCCAGCGGTACTCCACCAGCGCGGTCTCGTCGTCGAGGTCGCGGGTCCGCACCGCCTGGCCCTCCACGTGAACGGTGTCGCCGACCTTCACCGGCAGCTTGAACACCGCGTCCCCGACGCGGCGCAGCGCCAGCACGCGCTCCGGATCGAAGCGCACCAGGCCGACCGCGCAAGACACGACGAGCAACCCGTGCGCGATCTGCTCGCCGAACCGGCTGCTCGCCGCCCATTCGGGATCCGTGTGCTGCGGGTGCATGTCACCGGTGAGCTCGGCGAAGGCCATGATGTCCACCTCGCCGATCGTGCGGCCCTCGGTGACGAAGCGCTCTTCGGTTGCAGTGAGCGCCGTGCTCACGCCGGGGCCTCCCGCGGTTGCCGGAAGCGCCCGCGCAGCGCGCGCAGGAACTCCATGGCGGCGCGGCGGTGCCCCTCCTCCGAGGGATGGAAGCCGTCGTCGGCGTATGTCCCGCGATCGGAGGCGGCGGGGTGGTCGAACCCCTCCAGCAAAGCGATCCCGTGGCTCTGCGCCACCGCCCGGCAGGCGGCGTTGTACCGGCGCATCCCCTTCTCCACGCGCACGCGCGTGCGCGGGCGCAGGTCGAGGAAGCGCGAGATGTCCGGGTAGGTGGCGGTCACCACCTCGGCGTCCGGAGCCTCGCGCCGCAGGCGCGCGAACATGCGCGACAGCCGGCGCGCGTACTCCTCCGCGTCCGGGCGGACCGACTCGAGGACGTCGTTCGCGCCGCAGACGATCGTCACGATATCTGGAGTCAGACCGAGCGCAAGGTCGAGCTGCTTGCTCTCCACGTCGGCGCTCGTGGCGCCCACCCAGGCCAGGTTCTCGTACCGCGTGTCCGGGCCGAGCGCGCGCGCCACCTCGTCCGCCCAGCGCGGCTCGCCCGGCACGAGTCCGGCGGTGAACGAGTCTCCGAGTGCGACGTAGGTGGTCATCTCAGAGCGGGATGTTCCCGGGGCCATTGCCGTACTGGCCGGCGTGCGACAGGCCGCTGAGCGCCCCGGCCAGCCGGCGCCGCGTGTCGCGCGGCTCGACGAGCTCGTCCACGAACCCCTGGTGGGCCGCCACGGAGGCCGACACGTGCTGGTCGGTGTAGACCTCGGCGAGCCGGTCGCGCTCGGCGTCGGGGTCGTCGGCCTCGGCGAGGGCGCGCTTGTGCACGATCCCCACCGCCTGCTTCGGGCCCATGATGCCGATCTCCGCGTCCGGCCACGCGAGCGAGAGGTCGGCGCCGAGGTCCTTCGAGTTCATGCAGATGTAGGCGCCGCCGTAGGCCTTGCGCAGCACCACGGTGACCTTCGGCACCACCGCCTCGGCGAAGGCGTGCAGCAGCTTCGCGCCGTGGCGGATCACGCCGGCCGCCTCCTGCTTCGTGCCGGGCAGGAAGCCGGGGGTGTCGACGAGCACCACGAGCGGCAGCCCGAAGGCGTTGCAGGTGCGGACGAAGCGCGCGGCCTTCTGCGCCGCGGCGGCGTCGATCACGCCGCCCAGGTACCACGGCTGGTTCGCGATCACGCCCACCGGCCGGCCCTCGATGCGCGCCAGCGCGGTGACCATGTTGCGCGCCCACCGCTCCGAGACCTCCAGCAGGTCCCCGCCGTCGACGAGCGCCTCGATCACGCCGCGCACGTCGTAGACCTTGCGCTGGCTGTTCGGCACGGTCGCGTGGGGATCGAGTGAGCGCACCGCGGCGGGCGGGCCCAGCGGCGGCGTCTCGCCCGCGTGCTGCGGGAAGAACGACAGCAGGTCGCGGACCGCGCGGACCGCGTCGAGGTCGTCGGCCGCGACGAACTGCGAGACGCCGTTGTGGGAGTGCACGCCCGGGCCGCCCAGCTCGGCCGCGTCGACGTCCTCGCCCATCACCTCGCGCACGATGCCGGGGCCGGTCAGGAACATGGCCGACTCCTCGGTCATCACCACGAAGTCGGTGAGCGCCGGCGAGTATGAGCCGCCGCCCGCCGAGACGCCGCTGATGACGGAGATCTGCGGCACCCGGCCGGAGAGCCGCACGTTGTGGCGGAAGATGCGCCCGTAGCCGGCGAGCGCCGCCACGCCGTCGTCCATGCGGGCGCCGCCCGAGGCCACGAAGCCGATCACCGGCGCCGCCGCACGCTCGGCCAGCTCCATCACCCGAACGATCGTGTCGGCGTGGGCCTCGCCCAGCGATCCGCCGGCGAAGCTCTGGTCCTGCGCGTAGCAGTAGACCGGCCGGCCGGCGACCATGCCGGCGGCGCCGACCACGCCGTCCCCCGGCCGCATCCGCTTCGACTCCCGGCGCGGCAGCACCGTGGAGCGGATCACGTGCAGCGAGCCGGGATCGCAGAGGGCCTCGAGCCGCCCGTACGCGTCCAGCGTCCGCGGCTGCTCTTCGACGACCGCGATGCGAGCGCGGCCATTCGTGCGTTCAGCGAGTGCGCTCATTGGGCCTCCAGGCAGAGCACGGCGTTGTGCCCGCCGAATCCGAATGCGTTCGAAATGCCGATCGCGCGTCCGTTCGCACCGGCGAGCGGTCGCGCCTCGTTGGGCACGTAGTCCAGGTCGAGCCCCTCGTCGGGCTCCTCGTAGTTGAGCGTGGGCGGCGCGATCCGATCGCGCAGCGCCAGCAGCGTGGCGATCGCCTCCACGGCGCCGGCGGCGCCGAGCAGGTGGCCGATCGCCGACTTGGTCGAGCTGACCGGCACCTTCGCGGCGCGCTCCTCACCGAGCGCCGTCTTGATGGCGTTCGTCTCAGAGCGGTCGTTCAGCGGCGTCGAGGTGCCGTGCGCGTTGACGTACACGACGTCCTCAGGCGAGACGCCCGCGTCCTTCAGGGCCAGCTCGATCGCCTTGGCGGCCCCGCGGCCGGTCGGCTCGGGAGCCGTCAGGTGATGGGCGTCCGAGGTCGAGGCGTAGCCGCGCACGTACCCGAGGATGCGAGCCCCCCGGGCCTTCGCGGCCTCCTCGTCCTCCAGCACGAGGATGCCGGCCCCCTCGCCCATCACGAAGCCGTCGCGGCGGCGGTCGAAGGGGCGCGAGACGCCGCTGTCGGACAGCGCGTCCATCTTCGTGAACGCGGCGGTGGCGAGCGGCGTGATCGCCGCCTCGCTGCCGCCCGTGACGACCATGTCGGCGTCGCCGTAGCGGATCAGCCGCTCGGCCATGCCGATCGCATGCGCGCCCGCCGCGCAGGCCGACACGGTCCCGAAGGACTGTCCGCGCAGGTCGTGCTTCATCGCCACGACGCCCGAGGCCGCGTTGGCCATGAGCAGCGGGATCGACAGCGGCGAGATGCGGTCCGCGCCCTGATCGCGCATGACGATGTGCTGGGCCTCGAGCGTGCCGATCCCGCCGATGCCGGTGCCGATGATGCAGGCGGTCCGGTCGGGGTCGCCGGGCGGGCCGTCCTCCCAGCCCGCGTCCTCCAGCGCCTCCTTGGTGGCGGCCAGCGCGAACTGCGTGAAGCGGTCCGCGCGGCGCACCTCCTTGATCGAGAGGTGGTCCTTGGGCTCGAACTCGCTCGCGCGGCCGTAGCCGTCCTCGATGCCGGAGCGGCCCGCGGACCAGCGCTCGTGCAGGGTTCGCGCGCCGACGCCGAGGGGCGTCATGGCGCCGACGCCGGTGATGGCGACCGTCCGCGTCATCCCAGCTTCGACATCACCAGATCGACGGACTGACGGACGGTCTTCACGCCCTCCATGTCCTCGCCCTTGAGCTGCACGCCGTACTCGTCCTCCACGATCTGGGCGAGCTCGACGAGGTCGAGGGAGTCCACGTCCATGGACTCGAACTCGGCGTCGGGGGTGATCTGATCGGACTCGGCGCCGAACTCCTCGAGCGCCTTGAACACCCGCTGTTCGATCTCTTCGCGTGTGACTGTCGTCGACATTCGTTCGTTCCTCCTTTGATTCCTTTCCGTGCGCACCCGGCCGAGCCGGGTGCTTCCGGCTCAAGCGGTCAATCCACCATCGACTGTGAGGCAAACTCCGGTGACGTAGCCGGCGTCCTGCGAGACGAGGAAGCGCACGCACGCCGCCACGTCGTCAGGAGTGCCGGGGCGGCGCGCCGGCACGAGCTCCAGCAGCCCGTCGCCGATGCCCTCCGTCATGTCGGTCTCGATCAGCCCGGGCGCGACCGCGTTCACGGTCACGCCGCGGCGCGCCACCTCGGCCGCCACGGTCTTCGTCATGGCGACGAGGCCGGCCTTCGAGGCGGCGTAGTTCGCCTGCCCGGGGTTGGCGCGCTCGGCGCCGACGATCGAAGCGATGTTCACGACCCGGCCGAAGCGGCCCCGGATCATCGGGCGCAGCGCGCGGCGCGTTAGCCGGAAGGCGGCCGAGAGGTTGGTGTCGATCACCTTCGCCCAGTCGTCGTCGTCGATCTGGGGCGAGAGCCCGTCGGCGCGCACGCCGGCGTTGTTCACCAGCACGAGCACCGGCCCGAGCTCATCCTCGAGACTCTTGAAGAGCGTGTCCGCGGCGTCCGCGTCGGACACGTCCGCCTGTATCGCGACGGCACGGCCGCCGGCGTCCGTGATCTCCTTCACCACGGCCTCGGCGCCCTCGGCGTCGCTGCGGTAGTTCACGCCCACGGGCCAGCCCTCGCGGGCGAGCGCGTTGGCGATCGCGGCGCCGATGCCGCGCGAGGCGCCGGTGACGAGGGCGCAGCCGTCGGGTCGGCCATTCACGCTCCCCATTGGATCACCCCCGCGCCCCAGGTGAAGCCCGCTCCGAAAGCGGCCAGCACGACGTTCATGCCCGGGGTGAGCATGCCGCGCTCGCGCGCGTCGGCGAGCGCGATCGGAAGCGTGCCGGAAGACGTGTTCCCGTAGCGGTCGATGCAGTCGATGACGCGGTCGCGCTCGAGGCCGAGCCGCTCGCCGACGGCGGCGAGGATGCGCGCGTTGGCCTGGTGGTAGACGAACAGGCCGATGTCGTCGAGCTCCAGGCCGGCGCGCTCGACCGCCTCGAGCGTCGATTCGGACAGCCGGTGGACGGCGGCCTTGAAGGTGTCGTGGCCCTGCATGTGGATGATCTGGTCGTCGTGGACGGCGCGGATGGCCGGCGCCCCCGCCCCGTCGGCGTGCAGCGCGATGTGCCCGATCACGCCCGGGCCGCCGTTCGCGGGACTCACGACGCTGGCGCCGGCGCCGTCCGCGAACAGCGCGGCGGTGCCGCGGTCCGTCTTGTCGACGAAGCGGCTCACGATGTCGGCGCCGATCACGAGCACGTGCTCGCAGCGCCCGCACTCGACCTGCGCGGCGGCCAGCGACAGGGCCGAGAGGTAGCCGGTGCAGGCGGCGCCCACGTCCATCGTCCCGGCGCGGTGCGCGCCCAGCTCGTGCGCCACGAGCGGGGCGGCGTTGGGGGTCAGCTCGTCGGCGGCCAGCGT